>CAIRSV010000082.1 GCA_903881265.1 uncultured Bacteroidota bacterium | reverse complement strand
TTCTTTTTCATATGCGTTATTATTTTTTGGCAAATATAGTTCCCATGTCTAACATTCACGTAGTACTCATATACTTACTTTCTATGTCGCGAAGCCACGCCCAATGCATTATAGATATACTCCTGTGCATGTTCACGCACATTTAGTTTGTTGATCATTTTATTTTCAGCGCTTGGGTAGGTGCGGTTCGATAAGAAAATGAATACCAATTCGTGTTGCGGATCAGCCCATACGCTAGTGCCTGTAAATCCTTGATGGCCGAATGTAGATAAGGAGGCATTGTCAGCACAAGGACTTGCCTTTCCAGGTGTAGGTTCAGGTTTGTCGAATCCTAATCCGCGTCTGCTGATACCAGCGTGTCGTGATGTGAACAGATCAATGGTGGCTTTTTGAAAATAACGTTTACCATTATACACACCGCCATTCATCAACATTTGAAAGATGATACCCAAATCGTTGGCTGATGCAAACAAACCGGCATGACCCGATACGCCACCAAACATAGCCGCTGCCATATCATGCACATTGCCTTGCAAGGTTTGATACCGAAAGTATTGATCGATTTCTGTTGGCGCAATTTCCTTGCCTGCAAGATTACGTCTAGGCAGGTAGGCTGTATTGCGTAAGCCTAATGGTGTATAAAATTCATCATTGACATATACACTCAACGATTTATTCGTTAATCGTTCAACTACTTTCTGCAGAAATATAAAATCCAGATCACTATACACGTATTTGCCTACGTTTTCGAGCGGCGATGTGAGAATACGATTCCACATCGTGTCGATCCAGTCGCTACGCATAAATACATTAGGTGCAACTAGCACATTGAATTTTTCTGTTGGCGACTTGCTATAGATAGCGGTGTTAGGATGTCCTGTACTATCAAGTGTTTCTTTATAAAAAGGAACCCATGCTTTTAATCCAGCCTGATGCGCAAGGATATCGTTGATTTTAAGATGTTGCTTGTCTGTGCCTATTGTAATGGGTAAATAAGTGCCCAAGGAATCATTGAGATTGATCAGTCCTTGTTCATACAACTTCATGACGGCAAGTGTTGTGGCAGCCACTTTTGTTATTGACGCAATATCATAAATGGTATTGATATCAACCGCGGTCTTTTTGGTTTCATCTGTAAAACCAAATGGTTTATCATAAAAAACTTTTCCTTCTTTCGCTACTAAAATTCGGCAACCCGGAAACGCGCCCGATTGAATCGCCGACGCAATAAATTCATCGAGTTTATCAAGTTCTTTGTCGTTCACGCCTAGTGCATTCGGACTCACGCAACATTGCAATGGATAGTCGTGCGCGTATTTTATGGGGACTATTTTTTCGACAGTCACATCTTTATTTTGTTTTGCAAACAACGCGCTGTCTGCAACTTCGCCAAGGTTGGTTGTGATTGATCTGATACCATCACCTGCTTTATAATTTTCGCATACTGTCACCGGTAATCTGCCTTTTGCTTTTAGTTGACCAGTTAATATTTTTGCTGCGGCAATTTGTGTTTCAATCGATTCATCATAGGTAACAAGCATCCCTTCATTCTCACAGAAATTTTTCATAGCATATGGATTTCCGAATAACACCATCATGCTTTTTTTTGATTTGGTGAGTTCGGTAATCATATCAAGTTCGTACGGTGTGATACCGAAATTTTTCCCTGGATAAGCAGTCAAGTTATGGATTCCGATGATAAGGATATCGGCTGCTTTTACTTTTTTATAAAATGACTTAGTATGCTTTTCATCGACAGCCGGCGCAAAAAGTATTTTTTTTACACCCGCATCGGCCAATGCCTTGGTGAATGTATTTTCAGTGGAGGTTCCGATGCCTACATATGCAATGTCATCAACAGCATGCTGTTTGATTTTATCAATTAGTTGATTAGGATCATTCAGTAAGGTGATGGCGGCTTCTGCCATTTGTTGTCGCACAGAACTCACATAACGGTTTAAGTCTTCATTCAAATTGGCTGTGTTGATGGTATCATGCTTATAAAGCCCTGCATTATATTTTGCTTCCAATATTTTCTTGACACTTTCTTCTAACCTAGCTTCTGGTAATTGTCCATCAGTAATGGCTTGTCTGATTTTTTCGACACCAGTGGGTACATCCTGCGAAAAAAGCAACACATCATTACCGGCAGCAAAAGCCTTTAGGTCGATTTCACCGGGCGAATAATACTTGGCGATGCCGTCCATGTTCAAGGCATCGGTAAAGATTAAACCGTGGAATCCCATTTTTTGTTTCAATAGCTGAGTAACCGCTTTATCAGAGAGTGTTGTAGGTGTATGTTCACGGTCGTCAATTGCTGGTATCTGCAAATGAGCCACCATAATAGATTGCAGTCCGTTTGCAATTAATTTATTGAACGGATAAAATTCTAATGCGTCGAGTTCAGCGATGGTTTTTTTTATTTCAGGAAGATCTTTATGTGAATCTACGTCAGTGTCACCGTGACCGGGAAAATGCTTAGCGCAGGCCATCACGCCATTGTCTTGTAAGCCACGCATATATTGCAAACCATAATTGGCGACCTTATGTTTATTTTCTCCGAATGATCTAAAATTAATCACAGGGTTATTGGGATTATTGTTGATATCGATCACCGGTGCGAAGTCGACATGTATACCCATACGTACACATTGGTTTGCAATGGCACTTCCCATTTTGTAGACCAAGGTACTATCGGTCATCGCACCCATCATTAGCTGTCGGGGAAAATCGCGTACACCTGTTAATCGCATGCCCAATCCCCATTCGGCATCCATACCAATCATAAGCGGTACGTTGCTCATTCGTTGATAATGGTTGCATTGTTCGGCTTGCGCCAAGGGTGTGCCTTGCATAAAAATTAATCCGCCGATACTGTTTTCATTAATCAGTTTTTCGATCAAAGGCTGATTGTATTTTTCACCACCGGAATAGGCCGCTATCATAAACAGTTGGCCGATTTTTTGAGTGATACTCATGGCATTGTACACGCTATCGACCCATATAGTTTTGGCAGAAGCCATCACAGGAAGTGACACTGAATTGTTTGCAGGTTGCGCCACAACGCGATGCATCAGACAAAGCAGAACAAGTAATGACAGCAGTAACTTTTGCGGCATGAGCAAGTGATTTGCCCAAATTTAGTTTTTATTGTTGATTCTGAAAAACTGTCTTGATGTAGTCTTGTAAAATGAGTTTAAAAGGTGCATTAGATGCCTTAAAAAAATAGGCTTGAGCGACGCATTAAGGTGGTTAATGACTTACTTTTGAAAAAAATACTAACATGAAAAAAATACTCCTTTGGTTTGCGCAAGAATCG
>CAIRSV010000081.1 GCA_903881265.1 uncultured Bacteroidota bacterium | reverse complement strand
TTTATTATTGCTGAAATGTCTGGTAATCATAATCAGTCTTTGGAGCGCGCTTTAGAGATTGTAGATGCGGTAGCTAAAACAGGTGCGCATGCACTTAAAATTCAGACCTATACACCAGATACCATGACGCTAGATTTGGATGAGCGTGAGTTTTACATTAGTGACCCAAAAAGTATATGGACAGGCAGCTCGCTCTATAAGCTTTACGGGGAGGCTTACACGCCATGGGAATGGCATAAGCCAATTTTTGATCGAGCCCGAGAGTTGGGTATTATCGCTTTTAGTACACCATTTGATGATACCGCAGTCGACTTTTTAGAAAGTTTGGATGTGCCATGTTACAAGATTGCCTCTTTTGAAAATACAGATTTACCATTGATTCGCCGAGTAGCAGCCACTGGCAAACCTTTGATTATTTCTACTGGCATGGCTAGCATTGCTGAGTTGGATGATACCGTTCGCGCCGTCCTTGAAGCTGGCTGTAAAGATCTTATTTTACTCAAGTGTACCAGCACTTACCCAGCTAACCCTGAAAACACTAATATCTTGACCATACCGCATATGCGTGAACTATTTGGCTGTGAAGTTGGCTTATCCGACCATACCATGGGTGTTGGTGTATCTGTTGCAAGTATAGCGCTAGGTGCAACTGTGATAGAAAAGCACTTCACGCTAAATCGAGCTGATGGTGGAGTAGACAGTGCCTTTTCAATGGAACCCGCCGAGATGAAGCAACTGGCGTTAGAAATAGAACGTGCTTGGCAAGCGTTAGGAAAAGTCAGTTACGGGGTTGCTGAAGCTGAGAAAAAATCAATCGTGTTTAGACGTTCGCTCTATGTGGTGAGAGACATAAAAGCCGGCGAGGTCTTAACAAATGAAAATGTACGGGCGATTCGGCCTGGATTAGGTTTGCCGACTAAATATCTACCACAAATAATTGGCCGGGTAGCCAAGCTAGATATCAAGCGCGGCACCGCATTGAGTTGGGATTTAATTTAATGTTAGATGCACATAACGAATTAGAGCCGCTAACTGTTTTAATTGTGGGTTGCGGTAATATTGCTGGGGGATTCGATAAAGGCCGTAAGATGATGGATTTTCCTTATACTCATGCTGGTGCATATATTCGAGATAACCGATTTAAACGGACTGCGTGTATCGAGCCTGAAGAAGCTCGTCGTATTGAGTTTATGAAAGAGTGGAATATTCAGCTTGGTTTTTCGTCAATTGATGAGATGTTGAATTTGAATTATCAGTTTGACGTTATCAGTATTTGTTCCCCAACAACATATCATGCACATGATATTGAATTCGCATTACAACTGAGCCCTAAACTAATCTTTTGTGAAAAACCCGTCACTACTTCACTTCATGATGCTGAGAGATTGGTTCAGGCATGTAAAACTGCCAATGTCAGGATAGCAGTGAATCATACTCGTCGGTGGGATCCAGCTATTTCTCATCTTCAGGCCGACGTATTATCAGGTCGGAGGGGCGAGTTAAGGTCGATTGTAGGTATCTATAATAAAGGGATACTAAATAACGGTTCGCATATGCTGGATTTGTTACATTTTCTTATTGGACCTTTAAGCATTATTAACGTTGGTAAGCCTGTATGTGACTATTTACCTAATGATCCAACTATTCCTGTTTGGTTGGAAAATGAGCAAGGTATACCTATTCATTTAGCGTGCGCTCATGCTGAAGATTATGCATTTTTTGAAGTTCAATTAATATTTTCATTGGGTGTTTTGACTATGGAAGAAGGGGGCTTGTATTGGCGTGAACGGCGTGCAGAAGAAAGTGCTACTTTTAAAGGTTACCAAAAAGTTGATGATGGCGTACGTTATGCTGGGGAATATCCTCAGGCAATGATAAATGCGATTGATAATATTTATCGAGCAATTGCTAGAGATGACGTTCTAGTCAGTAGTGGAGAGTCTGCACTTTTAGCTCAACGAATGTGTGAAGAAATCAAACACATAGCGCTCACATAACAGTGAGATAATAAAATAGAAAATTAAGGAAAATTCTATGGATAGTCAAAAACTAGCATTGTTTGGAGGGCAAAAAACCATTCAAACTGAATTTAAGCGATATAACCCTATTGGTATCGAAGAAGTGCAGGCTGCTACAGAAGTTATTAAAAGTGGAGTGTTGTCACAATTTTTGGGGGCATGGCATCAAGATTTTTTCGGTGGCCCAAAGGTGAATGAATTTGAGAGGAAATGCGAGTCATACTTTGGTGTGAAACATGCTATTACAGTCAACTCTTGGACATCTGGCTTAATTGCAGCAGTTGGCGCTATTGGCATAGAACCAGGCGATGAAGTTATTGTTACGCCATGGACCATGTGCGCGACGGCTACAGCGATTTTGCATTGGAATGCAATTCCTGTATTCGCAGATATTGAACCGGAAACATTCAATATAGATCCGGTATCGGTAGAGGCAAATATCACACCATATACAAAAGCCATTATTGCGGTGGATATTTTTGGGCATTCTGCTGATATCGATGCGCTGATGGATATAGCAGAACGCCATAATTTAAAGCTTATAACGGACACGGCTCAGGCGCCAGGCACCTATTACAAAGGTAAATTAACAGGAACATTAGCTCATGTTGGTGGATATAGTCTTAATTATCACAAGCATATTCACACCGGTGAAGGCGGTATTATTGTGACTGATGATGATGATATTGCAGATCGTTTGCGATTGATTCGAAACCATGCTGAAGCAGTAGTTGGAAATAAAGGTGTAACAGATTTGAGGAATATGGTCGGGCATAATTTTAGACTTGGTGAAATTGAATGCGCTATTGGTATTGAACAACTTAATAAACTTAAAGGATTTGTTGCTGGACGCCAGCATGCAGCTGAAAGGCTTACGCAAAACTTGCAAGGGCTTCCTGGACTTCGAACGCCCATTGTTAAGACTAATTGTACGCATGCTTATTATATGTATCCTATGGTGTTGGATATTGATCGATTAGGTGTCTCGCGTAAGCGAATTATTCAGGCATTAGAAGCTGAGGGTGTTAGCGGCCTAGCAGGAGGGTATGCAAATATTCATTTGCTACCAATGTATCAGCAGAAAATAGCATATGGCTTAAATGGATTTCCCTGGTCTTCAGATATCTGTCATCGTGATGTAAGTTATGACAAAGGTATCTGCCCGGTGGCTGAAAAGCTACATGAATTTACTTACCTAGGTTTTTCTATGTGCATGCATGAATTATCTGATCAAGACGTTGATTTGATTGGACAAGCATTTAATAAGGTCTGGTCTAAATTAAACGAGCTTAGAGTTTAATAAAAATAGCTACACTACAGCAAGAATATTTAAAAAATATATCAGGGTCTAGAAATGAATAATATAATTGAAAAATTAATACCAATATTTAGAAATGTACTAAATGACGATGAAATAATTATTACATCATCAACTACTGCCCAGGATATTGATGGTTGGGATAGCCTGGCACACATTAGATTAATTGTTGCCATTGAGA
>CAIRSV010000080.1 GCA_903881265.1 uncultured Bacteroidota bacterium | reverse complement strand
CCACCTTTTTTATTCAAACGTTTCAAAGAGCAGCACCCCGATCATCTGGTGATTTCGTATATCAATTGCAGTGCAGGTATTAAAGCCTTAAGCGATATTATATGTACGAGCAGCAATGCACAGAAGATTGTCGACAGTTTACCAAAGGAACAGAAAATTATCTTCGCACCTGATAAGAACCTCGGTGGTTTTATCAACAAGCAAACGGGGAGAACCATGGTATTATGGAACGGGGCTTGTATGGTACATGAAATTTTTAGTCTAGAAAAAATTACTAAGTTAAAAGAACGACATCCTGAAGCTAAGTTTGTGGCGCACCCAGAGTGTGAAGAAGCGGTGTTGGCGATTGCTGATTTTATTGGAAGTACGACACAACTTTTGGATTATACCAAGCATTCTACTGATGGCTCATTTATTGTAGGCACTGAAACCGGTATTCTGCATCAGATGATTAAGAATTCACCCGATAAAACATTTATCCCTGCCCCACCAACGAATAGTTGCGCTTGTAATGATTGTCCACATATGAAACTCAATACTCTCGAGAAATTATATCTGTGTATGAAATACGAATTACCTGAATTATTGATGGATGAAGAACTTCGTCTAGCGGCCAAGAAACCAATCGACCGTATGATGCAGTTGAGTAATGAGTTGGGGATAGTATAATTTTTACACAGCTCTTCTTATGGCTTTTTACCCACTTCTTCGTATACGAGTTGTTGAAAACTCATCGCTTTATTGTGTAAAGGCATAATCAAATTTGATTGAATACAATTGGTAGCGATATTTTTTGCATCACCCTGATGAGATGCAGCATAACCAACGTCATTGATATAACCCGCACCTCCAAAAAATACATAATACGCCGATGAAGGTGTATAAGGGTTAAACAGATTTCTTGACCAAACATAGTGATCAGATGGTATTTCCATTTGATGCAAGATACCAGATGCAATATCCAATTGCGATACAATCCTATCCCAGGTTTTACCTTTCCATTCGTCTTTTAATGCACCACCTAACATCAGTAAGGGAATATGCGCATGCATGGCACTTGCCGGATTCCATTGTTTGATTGTATTATGACTGTGGTCAGCCACCACCACAAACAAGGTGTTTTTATACCAAGCCTGTTTTTTTGCTTCAGCAAAGAATTTCCCCATATGTAAATCTGAATAATGGACTGCTTCTGTATAGGGTCGTTCTTGATCGCCTTTTGGTGATTTCCAGGCATCACTTGCTGTGTAATCATACGGCATATGCGAACTGGTTGTAAAGAAGCCTTGAAAGAAGGGTTCTTTTTTCTGATTCAAATTTTTTAATAAGGCTGGATATGTATATTCATCATGCACACCCAATCGACCTTGTGGAAATTGTGTCAAATCCTTCTGTTCAATCAATTCAGTAAATTTCTTTTCTAAGAGATAACCTCTGAGATTACCATACACAAGATCACCACCGAACATAAACGAATGTGAATAGCCAAGCGGAGCGAGATCTTCACTTAGGCAATGCAATGCAGGTACTTTTGAAGGTTGGTTAATCACCGCCACTCGCGAGACAGAAGGATAAGCGCTAAGTACAGCCGGTATTCCTTGATCTGATACATACGCATTTGAATATGCCTGTGTAAACAAAAGCCCTTCCTTGCTTAAGGCATTGAATTGTGGAGTACAACCTTCAATACCGCCTAAGACGCTGACATTGTCTGCACTCCAACTTTCAAGAAATATGAACACTAGATTAGGTCTTGATGTATTGATAATCGAAATAGTGCTGTCTTTAGTCACGGTATAATCATCCATTATCAGTGACCTTGCATCATCATTACTTCTGAATTTGTATAATGACGTTTCTGGAATAGTAGATTTGATGGTCGCATCTTGCATAATATTATACAACGGATTCACTGCGATATCATTGGCAAAGACATCATTACTAAAATAGGCCACACTTTGATTGATAGGTATATTCGTTAATCCGCCACGGATAAGAATTACACCTAATCCAACACTCAATAGAAAGAATACAATCCCGTTCCAGAGTCGTTTTTTAAATGCAGTTTCTGTATCAGTTTTTAATACTGGGTGGAGTTTTCTTGTATAAAGCCAATAGAAGGGCACAAAGAAACAGCTTGTAATCACAACAAAGAGAAGGATCAATTTGGTAGACACAATTCGAAAGACTTCAGACGGGTTATTAAAATGCGTAAGGGCCTGCATATTTATTTTGGCATTCCATTCTTTATACAAACCAGCATCACCAATACTTGTAACGATATACACAAGAAGTAATACCGTGATTAGTCCACCCGCCATACGTTTCAATACGCTGTGTTCAAAGATGTAATACGAAATTCCAAAGGCAAGCGGTAATAGAATTAAGATAGTA
Organism: uncultured Bacteroidota bacterium; assembly: GCA_903881265.1. Taxonomy (GTDB): domain Bacteria; phylum Bacteroidota; class Bacteroidia; order Chitinophagales; family Chitinophagaceae; genus OLB11. The sequence continues at coordinate 20,846 of CAIRSV010000080.1, read as the reverse complement.
CTTGTGGATATATCGAGTTGATACCCTTCAATGAAGGATTTATAAAAATCGGATTGGATTTTAATTTTGCCTGTGATCGGCATTTGATATAACACAAAAAAAAGCCGGTTGAAAAAGAAGACGGTAAACCAGAATAGAAACAGGAAAGATGTATATTTTACTAATGATTTCATACAGTTATAAGATCGGATGTCGTTTAAATTCGATGGATCTATCAAACAAATATCGATAGGTGGTTAATCGTCGCACTTCATGTGCTTCGAGATTGGAGGCCAGGTTAACCATTTTTGGATTGAAGTCGCCAATCCATTGCATCTCATATTTTTCGTAGCGCATCGTGGGTTGTACCACCTTCCCGCATTCCACTATCATATACGCGTCGGTGCCTTTGCCCTGCCATTCGGGAACAATACCATAGACAACACCGACAAAGCGTTTGCAAGCGCCGGTCATCTTGAGATATAAGAAATGTAGCTTCTGTAACCAACCGAATTTTCCGTTGAAGTGTTTGAAATATTGATTTAAATCTGGAATATTCACCCACATACCGATGGGTTCATTCTTGTAATAAACAAACCACGTAATCTTTTCATCAATCACAGGTTTCATTTTACCGAATAGTAATTTGGCTTGTTTGAGCTCCATCGTTTTGCCGCCACCATGTTTGGCCCAGGCTTTGTTATAAATAGTGCAGAAATCTGCTGCGTATTTAAAGATTGTATCCTTCTTGATATGCTCTACCGTAAAATCAGGATTATTCGCATAGACATCATGCCACTTCAACATCTTCGCACTTAGTGGTGTGGTTACATCCATTCCGAAACATAGCTGATGGAAGTAAGGTTGAAATCCATACTGTTCAAACAATGCCTGATAATATGGAGGATTATAGTTCATGCAATACAAGGGTTCATCAAACCCATTCACCAATAATCCCCACCATCGGTCGCGCTCACCGAAATTGATAGGACCATCTATCGCTTCCATGCCTCTCGCTTGAAGCCAGTCCTTCGCACGATCAAATAAATAATTCGCTGCGTCTTGATTATTGTCACATTCAAAAAAACCAATGCCACCCGTTGGTTGATCTTGCGGATATTTTTTATTGACAAAGACCGCTAATCGCCCGATATAATGTTCATTCTCGTCTTGAAGCAGCCATCGTTCACATTCACCATGACGGAAGAATTTATTCTTGCTTTGATCGAATACCTCATCGATATCCTTGTTTAGCGGTCGGATATAATTTTTATCATGTTTGTAAATGCGAAGAGGCATTTCCTTGAAGGCCTTGGATAATAGCTCTGTATCAACTACGATTATCTTCATGTCGCGCAAAGATAGGAATTGTAGATGAAGTTGACTTTTGCTTCTTGCATAGATTTTGATATTGGCTAATTTTTAAATTAGCGTTACTTTCACCACATGGAAAAAAAGTTATTTCTGTTGGATGCCTTTGCATTGATATTTCGTGCGTATTACTCATTAGTGCGCAGTCCGCGTATCACCTCATCAGGTAAAAATACCAATGCTCAATTTGGGTTTACCAATACGCTGATTGATTTGATCAATAATCAGAAACCAACGCATATGGCGGTTTGTTTTGATACCAAAGCACTCACCGAGCGACATATCGATTTCCCCGAATATAAAGCCAACCGTCAAGACACGCCTGAAGATATTTTATCGGCCGTGCCAGATATCAAGAAAATTTTGCAGGGCTTTGATATTCCTATTATTGAATGTGATGGTTACGAAGCGGATGATATCATTGGTACCTTAAGTAGGAAGGCGGCGAATGAAGGATATAAAGTGTATATGGTGACACCTGATAAAGATTATGGTCAATTGGTGAATGACAATGTATTCATTTATAAGCCACCGTTTCAGGGAGGAAAGTTTGAAATCATGGGCGTAAAGGAGGTGTGCGAAAAGTGGGATATTGAAAATGTAGGTCAGGTTATCGATTTATTGGGCATGATGGGCGATGCGGTAGATAATATACCCGGTATAAAAGGTGTGGGTGAAAAAACAGCGGCCAAGTTGTTGAAAGAATACGGCACGATGGAAAATGTATTGGCGAATGCCGAGCATATAAAAGGTTCGATGGGTGAAAAGATACGCAATGGTAAGGCTGATGCGATTATGAGTAAAAAGCTTGCCACGATTATTATGGATGTGCCTTGCGATTTTCACGAAGAAAGTTTCCTACTCACAGATTGGAATAAGGAGATTCTTTCAGATATTTTTAATGAACTTGAATTCCGAACCTTAGGAAAGCGTTTACTAGGTGATGGTTTTCAGTCGACCAGTCATGAACAAGTACAAAAGGATCTGTTTGGTAATGATGTAGAGAGCAAACAACCGGCGTCAGTCAATAGGCAATCAGCTTTTAATTTCGAAGATAGTGCCTTAGAGGCTGTTGTCTTACACACGATTGATGATACACCACACGAATATCATTTGATGGATACGGCCGAAAAACGTTCAGAGCTTATTGGTATCTTGATTAATCATGTACGCAATCAAACTGAAATTTGTTTTGATACAGAAACCACCGGTCTCGATGCGAATCAATGTGAGTTGGTGGGAATGAGTTTTGCCATCAAGGCACACGAAGGGTATTATGTGTCCCTACCCGCTAACCGCGAGGAGACACTCGCTATTTTAAACGAATTCAGTGCGGTCTTTCACAATGAAGCAATTACGTGGATTGGTCAGAATCTGAAGTTTGATTTGCTTGTGTTAAAAAATTACGGGGTTGAATTACAAGGTAGATTATGGGATACGATGTTGGCGCATTATTGTTTCGAACCAGAAGGTAAGCGAAGCATGGATCTGCTGAGTGAAAAGTTTTTGAAATACAAACCGGTTTCCATTGAAGAGTTGATTGGTAAGAAAGGAAAAGGTCAAGGCACGATGCGCGATGTGGACGCCGATAAAATAAAAGAATACGCCTCGGAGGATGCTGATATCACGCTTCAATTGAAGCATCATTTTGTGCCATTGTTGACAGAGCATGCGGTTGAGAATGTTTTTTACGAAGTGGATAGTCCCCTGTTGAAGGTATTGATGAATATGGAGTTTGAAGGCATTAAGATTGACACAGCGTTTCTGCAAGAATATAGCAAGGAGTTGGAACGTGAAGCCAAAATAGCCGAAGAGAAGGTCTACGCCGAGGCGGGTGTTCGATTTAATTTAGCCTCACCAAAGCAATTAGGTGAAGTGCTTTTTGAAAAATTAAAATTGGATCCTAAGGCTAAGAAAACGAAAACGGGTCAGTATGCCACAGGGGAAGAAGTGTTAGCGAAACTGGCGAATCAGCACGAGATTTGTAATACCATCTTAACGTTCAGAGAATATACCAAATTGCAAAATACCTATGTGGATACCTTGCCCCAATTGATTAATCCCAAAACAGGTCGAGTGCATACGACATTTGGACAAACCATTGCCGTTACAGGAAGGCTGTCGAGTATTAATCCAAATTTGCAGAATATTCCTATACGAACCGATCGCGGTCGCGAAATCAGAAAGGCATTTATTCCAAGAGATGAAAATCACGTGTTGGTCAGTGCCGATTATTCGCAGATAGAGCTACGGGTTGTAGCAGCTATCAGTGGTGATCCTGCTATGTGTGAGGCCTTCAGGCAACACAAAGATATTCATACCGCTACTGCGGCCAAGGTGTATAATGTGGCAGAATCAGAGGTGACAAAAGAAATGCGTTATAAGGCGAAGAGCGTAAACTTTGGTATCATCTACGGTCAAGGCGCTTTTGGCTTGGCAGATAATTTAGGAATCAGTCGTACCGAAGCCAAAGAAATGATAGACAATTATAAAAAGGAGTTTGCAGGTATTCAGAAATTTATGGATGATACCATCAACTTTGCCCGTGAACATGGATATGTGCAAACCCTTATGGGGCGTAAACGTTGGCTTCGTGATATCGCGTCGGGCAACTTTACCGTTAGGGCCTTTGCCGAACGAAATGCCATCAACTCACCGATACAAGGCAGTGCGGCCGATATGATTAAATTGGCAATGATTAAAGTGCATGCCGCCTTATCAAGTGCTGGTTTGAAAAGTAAGATGGTATTGCAGGTTCATGATGAATTGGTCTTTGATGCAGTGAAAGAAGAAGTAGACGAACTAAAAGCATTAATTCTTGATTGTATGCAAACCGCCATGCCATTGCCAAATGATGTGCCGGTAGTGGCCGAAGTTGGTATGGGTGATAATTGGTTATTGGCGCATTAATCAGACAAACCAATCGAATAGTATGTTAATGATGATTGACAGATTTGCTCATTGGCAAATTAGTGCATTTACGTTATATTTGCATCCCTCATGGCAGAACAATACGTAGTATCCGCGATTAAGTACCGCCCACAGCATTTTAATACTGTGGTGGGGCAATCGCATATTACAACGACCCTAAAGAATGCCATTAAAACCGAACAGCTAGCGCATTCATTTCTTTTCTGTGGACCTCGTGGTGTGGGTAAGACTACCTGCGCACGTATTCTGGCTAAGACCATAAACTGTACCAATCGTACCGCCGAAGCAGAAGCTTGCGATACCTGTAATTCGTGTATTTCATTTAAAGAAAATACATCCTTCAATATTCATGAATTGGATGCGGCATCGAATAATTCAGTGGATGATATTCGTGACTTGATTAGTCAGGTTCGCTTAACACCTCAAGCAGGCAAGTATAAGGTGTATATTATAGATGAGGTGCACATGTTAAGTTCGAATGCCTTCAACGCTTTTTTGAAAACCTTGGAAGAGCCGCCATCCTACGCTATTTTTATTTTGGCAACCACAGAGAAACACAAAATACTTCCTACCATACTTTCTCGTTGCCAGATTTTTGATTTCAATCGTATTACAACAAAAGATACGGTTGAACACCTCGAAGAAATTTGTGAAAAAGAACATATTCATTGCGAAAAAGAGGCACTGCATTTAATCTCTCAAAAGAGTGAAGGGTGTATGCGCGATGCCTTGTCTATTATGGACAAAATTGCAAGTTTTAGCAATAATCAGATTACGTATGCCTCAACTGTTGAGCACTTGAATATCCTGGACTATGATTATTACTTCAAGTTGATTGAGTTATTAATGATGCAGGATATCGGTGGTGTTATGTTGTTGTATGACGAGATTAACAATAAGGGATTTGAAGGCGATATGTTTATGAATGGCCTTTCGGCTCATTTCCGAGATTTGCTCATGTGCAAAGATTCGAGAGTCACAAAGTTGCTAGACTTGCCCGAAAATATTAAGGCGAAATACTATGTACAAGCCAATCAACTGAATCAGAATTATATCATAAATGCCTTATCTGTCCTTAATCTGTCAGAGATTAATTATAAGCAAGCTAAAAACAGAAGGCTGCATGTAGAATTGACCTTGATACGACTGAATTATCTGCATCAAGCAATTCAAGTACTCAGCGATGAAAGCGGGAATTTATTAAAAAAAAAATCCTGACGGGAACCACACTCCTCGTTCATAAGGCAATAGCCGAATCGAATCCCCCACAAATTATAGCTGATAAAGCTGAAACGATTATACAGCAATCCGCTAAAAAAGAGGACACGCAAACAGCTCAAGTAATTGAAAAGCCTTCTGTTCCCGTTGCTCCATCAAAGCCTACTACAGGATCAATCGGCATAACATTAAGCGGCTTGAAAGATCTGAAAAGTGCAGCTCGGGAACAGTTGATTGCGGATGCCAATCGTAATGCGCCCGTAGAAATTACTGATGACAATTTATCTTCATCGTGGCAAGAGGTAGTTGAACGCATTGCATCAGAAAAAATGTTGTATAAAAGTGCGATACTAGAAAGTAAATTGACATTCATAGATCATGAGATCACAATACACGCCAATGTGGTTGCCTTTGATTTCTTGAAAAGTGAACGTATTCGATTGCTTGATTTTTTCAAAGCGCATTATCATAATGAACGTATCAATGTACTTTTTGCAGCCAAAGTAAGTGATCTTGAACAGAAGGGTGAGCACGTTATGAGTACCCGTGAAATATTTGACATGATGGCAGAAAAGAATCCTAACCTACGAATCTTAAAGGATAAGCTTGGAATGGATATTGAGTATTAGTGCGTCAATTTATCTTGTACAATTGTTCTTATACATAGATCAACGACTATATTTGTATTTCAAAAATTTCACAGTGGCAATCAAAACAATACTTTCTAATCATACACTTGAGTACAAGAAAAAGAAGAAGTCGCTCAATGCGTTTCTTCAGAAATTCGACGAGAAAACAGTGCCCGGTATTAATGCTTTCGTAGACGAGGCGAGTGACGCTGCGTGGAATGAAGTGGAGTGTTTATCGTGCGCAAACTGTTGCAAGGTGATGACGCCAACCTTCACAGCGGCTGATCTAAAACGTATTTCTGCGCATTTTGGAATGAGTGAAAAGGCGTTTTATGATAAATGGCTTGAAACAGATAAGGATAATGGTGATAAGGTGAATCGAATTCAGCCTTGCCAATTCTTAAACGCAAAAGATAATAAGTGCAGTATTTACGAAATTCGCCCAGAAGATTGTGCCCAATTCCCACACTTTAAACGTAAGCCTTTCGGAGGTTTCAATCATATTCACACCCAAAATATTGAATATTGCCCGGCCACATTAAAATTCATATCTCACCTACAGGAAAAGATTGAAGCTGATTTTGAATGGTAATAGAAAAAAGCGGGAAGTGCCCGCTTTTTTCTATTATAAGATGCTTGTTAATTATCTGACCTTCTTTTTGAAATTAGATTTTGGTCTATTGTGATTTTGAACAGGTTTTGGTTCTGGATGATGATCAATTAATGGAAACGGGTGACTATCTATCACTGGTATTTTCTTTGATATCAGTTTCTCTATATCTTTTAGGTAAGCCTTCTCCTCGGCATCACAGAATGAATAGGCTGTCCCGTTGGCACCTGCCCTTCCCGTTCGTCCAATACGATGAACATATGTTTCGGCAATATTAGGGATATCGTAATTGATTACATAGGCTAATTCGTCAATATCAATCCCTCTAGCCGCAATGTCTGTTGCCACTAAGACTCTAGTTGTTTTTTCTTTAAAATTGCTTAGTGCTCGTTGTCTTGCGTTCTGTGCCTTATTGCCATGAATTGCCTCAGCCTTCACACCATATTTCTCTAAGACCTTGACAATTTTATCGGCACCGTGTTTGGTTCGTGTAAACACAAGTACGGTTTCAATGTCTTTATTCTCAAGCACATCCAATAGAAGTGCATTTTTATTTCCTCTATCGACGAAAAAGATGGCCTGTTTTATTGTATCGGCTGTTGATGAGACGGGTGTGACTTCTACTTTTTGCGGATTCGTGAGGATGGTATTCGCAAGTTTCACTATCTCGGGTGGCATTGTGGCAGAAAAGAATAAGGATTGACGTTGTTTCGGTAGTAAGAGTAGAAGCTTCTTTACATCGTGTATAAAGCCCATATCGAGCATTCTATCGGCCTCATCCAAGACAAAGAATTCAACATCCTTTAATGATATAAATCCTTGCCCTATGAGGTCAAGCAGTCGCCCTGGAGTGGCCACTAATATATCAACGCCTCTGCGCAGTGTGTCAACTTGTGGTTGCTGTCCAACCCCACCAAAGATAACGGTGCAATTGAGAGACGTATATCGTCCATAGGCATTGAAACTTTCTTCAATTTGTATGGCTAATTCACGCGTAGGTGTTACAATGAGGCTTTTTATCTTTTTCTTTTTATCAAACGATTTGTTTTCGGTTAGAAATTGCAATATGGGTAGGGCAAATGCCGCTGTTTTACCTGTCCCAGTTTGTGCACACCCCAACAGGTCTGTTCCTTTCAGTAAAATGGGGATTGCTTCTGCTTGAATAGGTGTAGGAACCGAATAGCCCTCCTCTTCAATAGCACGTAATAAGGGCTCTATTAGGTTAAGTTCTTTAAATGTCATGTTTATTTTGTTGTGTATTACAGGTTAATTAATGTGGATAGTTGTGGAAACCGTGGTTCGTTTTAAACGGCTTCCCTTTTTTTGTTTTACTAATGCTTGGGTTATCGTCCCATATAAACCATCAATATTTGGACGTCAGTTGGGTTTACCCCACTTATTCTGCTAGCTTGTCCTAGTGTACGTGGTCTTATTTTGATAAATTTCTGCTTTGCTTCGGAGGATAAAGAGTTTATTTGTTGATAATCAAAGTTATCGGGTATAACTAAGGCCTCCAATGAGCTTGATTTTTCAACGAGTTCTTTCTCTTTCTCAATATAGGCTTCGTATTTTAAGAGAATTTCAACTTGTTCAATTGTTTCACGTGGAACATCATTGATTAATTCGCTTAGTTCGGTTGAGTGTTTTGCAAGTTCATGTAAGTTGACTTGCGGCCTTAGTAACAGTTTGATGGCATTCATCTTTTCTGGTATTGCCGCGGTGTCTATAGATTCAAAATAGTCTTTAACCTGTGAGGGCTCAAAGGATATTTTTTTCATCTCTTTTATGATATGGCTTGTCTGTTCATTTTTTTTGTTGACAGCATTCATCCGTTGCTCGCTTGCTAAACCTATTTCATAGCTTCTACCCGTCAGTCGAATATCAGCATTATCTTGACGAAGTAATGTTCTAAATTCTGCTCTTGAAGTAAACATTCTATAGGGCTCATCGGTTCCTTTGTTGATAAGGTCGTCAATTAGAACACCTATATACGCTTCGCTTCGGCTTAATGTAAAAGGTTCTTTATCTTGAACACATTGATGTGCATTGATACCGGCCATTAATCCTTGACAAGCCGCTTCCTCATAGCCCGTTGTCCCATTAATTTGCCCAGCAAAAAATAGTTTTTTAATTAATTTGGTCTCGAGTGTATAGGTTAATTGTGTTGGTGGAAAATAATCATATTCAATGGCATATCCTGGTCTGAACATTTTAGCGTTCTCAAGTCCGGGTATCATCCGAAGCGCTTTATACTGAACATCTTCTGGTAATGACGTGGAGAAGCCATTTAAATAGATCTCTACTGTATTCCACCCTTCTGGTTCGACAAACAATTGATGTCGCTCTCTTTCAGCAAATCGGTTGATTTTATCTTCAATGCTTGGGCAATATCTCGGTCCTGTGCCTTCAATACGTCCTTGAAACATAGGTGATTTATCAAACCCTGTTTTAAGCATGTCGTGTACGTCCTGATTTGTATAGGTTACCCAGCAACAACGTTGTTCTTTTGGTTTCTCTGTATCTAAATACGAAAATCCTACAACATCATCATCCCCATCTTGGACCTCCATCTTAGAATAATCTAAACTTCTACCATCCAATCGTGGAGGTGTTCCGGTTTTCAAGCGATCGCTTTCAAAGCCAAGTTCTACGAGCTGTTCCGTTATTCCAGTGGCTTTACTTTCGCCCATTCTGCCGCCACCAAAGTTCTTCTCTCCAATATGAATTACGCCATTTAGAAAGGTGCCGTTTGTTAAGACTACAGACTTGCCTTTTATTTCTATGCCTAAATTTGTTTTAACGCCTTCAATTGTTCCACGTGAAACAAGTAGACTAGTGACGGAATCTTGCCATATATCAAGGTTGGGTGTATGCTCAAGGATGTCACGCCATGTCGATGCAAATAAGTGACGATCATTTTGAGTTCTAGGGCTCCACATAGCAGGGCCCTTTGATTTGTTCAACATTCTGAACTGTATCATAGATTTATCGGATACAATACCCGAGTAACCACCAAGCGCATCAATCTCACGAACAATTTGCCCTTTGGCAATACCACCCATAGCCGGATTACAACTCATTTGAGCAATCGTTTGCATATTCATGGTAATCAGTAAAGTTTTGGAACCTAGGTTGGCTGCAGCCGCAGCTGCTTCGCATCCTGCGTGACCGGCGCCAACTACAATGACGTCATATAAAGGGAACATGTGGCAAAGATAAGGTAAGTCGGTCAGAGAAAGGAAACTTTATACCGATTCCTTATTGTTGCCTGCCATCTGCCCCATAGCTTTTAACAAGATATCTCGTTCGATCGTCAGTTTTAGAATCTGCTGTTCGAGGTCCGCTACCTTGTCGGTTTCTATGGGTGCAACTGATTCGTAGGAGGTAAATTCAGCAGGTAGCCTGCAAGCAATGTCTTTAAAGAAGTTGTGTTTTAATGCCACGCTAATCTCCCAAAGAATCGCTGTTTGTATGGTTGCATTTTTCTGATACTTATAAATAGTTTCAGGTCTCCTGTTCAGATCCCTGGCTAATGCACTTTTTTTTGTGCCAAGGTCTTTATAGTATCGACTTAGTAAATCTCCAGTATGAATAAGATCGCTAGTTTGGTTGACAATATATTTTTTTTCTCGCTTTTGCATTGATTTTATAGTTAATAGACATACGATGTTGTGAAAAACACCGCAATTTATACAAAAAATTATATGATTAACCTGATTTTATTTCAGGGCCCCACTATGTATTGATTAAAGGCTATGTATAATAGGTGGCAAAAGTATATAAATGAACATAAATAATGGTAAAAAATAGGATATACATTGTATTAGTATATAGTCTGCACTAAAAGCATGGTATAAATAACATGGTGTAATACCATAATTAAAGCATTTTTATGCCATTTTTAAAAATGAGACCTAGTATGTGATAGCAATAATTGAGTTGTAAGTCCGACCGATTCAAATGAAAATGCCATAAGCAATTGGGAGCAAAGATTATTGTGTATTGATACGTAATGCCAACGCGCACTTAACGGTACAATTTAATACATAGCCATCCTAACCCCGCACCGATTGAATCTGCTAAACCATCATAGACATCAAAACTTCGTCCTTTTACGTACACCAATTGATAGCATTCAATACCGAAACCATAGGTAACTGAAATTGCCATCAGCACCAATGCCATTTTAGTGGATGGGGAAAAAGATAAATTCCAAAGGAGAAAAAAAATAAAGAAAAAAGATAGATGAACCACTTTGTCAAAATGCGTAAACAGTTGAACCGGCGGCAATAATGACCCTGGCATTGAACAGCCAATAAAAATAAGTATCGTCCAACTGATAGCGACCATCATTGTTGAACGCGGGTGCTTTGAAAAAATAGAAAAAAGGGTCTTCATGCAGCCGGCAGCCTTTAGGCTACTTGCGACGAATAGACATCGGCACTTAAAAGTGAAGCCGTTTCATCAGGTTGGCTAATCGTCATTTTAACCATCCATCCTGCACCGTAAGGATCCGTATTGACAGCTTCTGGATTAGCTTCTAGTCCTGGATTAATTTCGGTAATTGTTCCACTCATAGGAAGAAATAAATCAGACACAGTTTTCACCGCTTCCACCGTTCCGAAAATATCGCCAGATCTTAATTCCTTGCCCACACTACTGATATCGACAAAAACAATATCACCCAACTCGCGTTGCGCAAAGTCTGTAATGCCTATGGTTGCTATGTTTCCTTCAATGCGAATCCATTCGTGGTCGCTTGTGTACATTAATTCTGCTGGAATATTCATGGTAGAAAATTAAGAAGTAAAAGTAAGTCTAATTTAGAAGAATGCAAATGTTTTTGAAAAATGGTCTATGACTGCCGTTAAAAAGCAACGCGCATCTATTGTATTAATTGCTTTCGGTGTCGTTTTCCTCTGTTGCAGCCTCTTCTTCCTGCAGCAAATCGAGTTTTTTAAGTATTGCGAACCATTTGATCATTTTTTTCATATCGCTCACATACACTCTGTCCTTGTCATAGGCAGGAAAAAGCTTTCCAAAATGTTCCTTTACCTTTTTATTGTCGGCTTTGGCGGCATCAAATGTGCCTGCAGCGTCTTCATTCTTTTTAAAGTTCATAAACACTTCAAATAGACGAACATTATCTTCCTCTGTAAACACTTCAATGCTATCCAATGGCGTTACATTGTGTAATCGGGCAGGTACAAACTTGGTAGTGTTGTCATCAAGATTTTTTACAATGGCACCATCACTTTTGGTAGAAAGCAATTGAAAGAGTCCGCTGAGTCCGGAAATAGCTACAAGTTCGTTATATTTCATGTTTGTGTTTTAGGGTGGCAAATTTAACGGATGTGTTGAGAATAAAAATTGTTTTTTACTATTGTTTTTCCTTACAACAACACAACCTTGTTCCGCAGCGGATTACCCCATCGATCGATTGAGGTCTACTTGCTGCCTATCGTTTAATCGGAATAACATAATTTACCCTTCATCGAAGTATGCAATGATGTGCTGCTTCAATAAAAGTTCTTGTTTTTGCAAACTTTCTGCCGGTGGATTTTCAATTAGTTTATAATGTGGCCAACCTTCTTTATCGTGACCGTCATATTCATAATAGCCGCTTTGCGCCAATAATGCACAGGTGGCGATATGCATCAGGTCTTGTTTCTGTTCTTTGGTAAATTCTTTTTCAGGAACATCCCCCAATTCATTGATACCGATGAGGTATAAGATTCCTTCCATATCGGGTTTTTTTCCAAAACGTTCGAGTAGCATCTTTTCTACCTCTGTCCACTTTTCCTTAAATTCTAATTCCTCCAGTAAATTCATTTCACAATATTAAGGTCAATATTTCATTTTCATTCGGATATGATGTACTTTTCAAATGTATTTAAACGCATCGTGTATTCATGAGAACATTCTTACTTGCTCTTCTCTGTCTTGTTCTTTCCTTACAGACCTACGCCCAATTTACCTTTGAACTGAAAGTAGAAAGTGCAATGCGTGTGGGCAATACAGATCAGTTTTCTGTGAATGGCACCGTGGTGACAGGCCGCTTAGAAAAGGGCAAGATCTATTTTCTTGAAGACGGCACTAAACTGGTCATCGAAAATATCATCTCATCTAAATCGGCTTCGTCTGTGCCTGTTGCGTCTGCCAATGAAAATGTGTCCTTAGCCCTTACCTGTAAAGATTTTATGCCAGATCATGGTGATGTATTAAGGGCTATCACTACCCGGCCGTCGATGAGTGTCGGTGGACCGCGATACAATACCAATCAGTTGTCGGAAGGCGTGTTGAGTTGCCGTATTAATGGCAAGATATACAGGGCTAAGATGGTAAGTAAACCCGTTTTTATTCGAGCGTCAAACATCTTGGATATGTTTTTCATTGCGGAAGACGAATCGGTTATATGGTTACAGGTCAATGGATTCTCTGAGATTGCAACAACCCCACATAATACCAAATCGGATACAAGTGAAAAAAATCCATCCTTGGTTTGCAAAGTAGCCTTCTTGCCTAAAGGATATCGGCCTACTGATATGCCAACAGATTATAAGGCTTATGAAGATATGAAAGGCAATTCGGGTATCATCATCACGGCATTAAACAGGTATAAAAAAACGGTTGCCTTGGAGTTTTCGGGTATTTTACGGGCCAATAAAAAGCTATTAGAAGATAATGGAAGTTCGGGATTGTTTTATATCAGCGAAGGCCGCGTGGATAATGTTGGTTGGGATGCATTCTGATAAAAAATAGAAACGTCAAAACGAATTGAGCTGAAGGCAATCAATTGACTAAGCAATACCGGCGTCAACGATAATTGTTGTTTCATCGGCACAAGTTTCATCTCTTGCCCTACCTTTGCCTCAAAACACATACCCTTGTCTGTATCATCTATCAAACATTATGTTTCGCTTGTTAAATTCAGTCATACCATTTTTGCTATGCCATTTGCATTGATTGGATTTACATTGGCAGTGTCTAGAGACGATATGGTCTTTCATTGGCGATTATTACTATTGGTGATTCTTTGTATGGTTTTTGCCCGCAATTCAGCGATGGCATTTAATCGATATATCGATGAGAAGTTTGATAAACTCAACCCTCGCACTGCTGTTCGAGAAATTCCTTCGGGCATCATTCCAAAGCAGCAAGCGTTATTGTTTGTGATAGTCAATTGTATCTTTTTTATTGCCACTACTTTTTTTATAAATCAGCGTTGTTTTTTCTTATCGCCTGTTGCCTTGTTCGTGGTCTTGTTTTACAGTTATACGAAACGCTTCACACCGCTTTGCCACCTCATACTTGGTGCGGGTTTATCATTGGCACCTATAGGGGCTTATCTGGCGGTTACGGGGCAATTTCATCCGCTTCCAATGTTATTTTCATTCGCTGTATTCACCTGGGTATCAGGTTTTGATATTTTGTATGCATTACAAGATGAGGATTTTGATAGGGAACATCAATTAAAATCGATTCCTGTTTTGCTTGGCCGCAAGAACGCGATGATGGTTTCAAACTTGCTGCATTTTATTACGGCTTTACTCATCGTTTACATAGGCGTTGTCTACCTAACATCTAGTTGGTATATCATTGGCGCAAGTATCTTTAACGGACTGTTGATTTATCAGCACACACTTGTGAAACACGATGATATTAGCCGAGTAAACCTAGCTTTCGGTACAACCAATGGTATTGCGAGTGCGCTGTTTGCTACATTTGTCATTATCGGTTTATTGGCTTAAGAACAATCACATTGTTAATCACCTACTCATTCTATATGCCTCGACTTCTTGCTATTGATTATGGAAAAAAACGGACCGGCATTGCGGTGAGTGATCCCTTGCAACTGATAGCTAGTGGATTGACTACAGTTGAAACGCCTTCACTCATTCCATTTTTAAAAAAATATTTTTATGAGAACGAAGTGGAATTAGTATTGATTGGGATGCCTAAATCGCTGCGCAACGATGATACGCACGCTACGCCTTTCGTTGAAAAATTTATTCTGCTTTTTCAGAAAACATTTCCCGAAAAGCCTATCAAGACTTTGGATGAACGATTCACATCCAAGATGGCATTTCAGACTATGATAGACAGCGGACTAAAAAAGAAGGACAGACAAGATAAAGGTCTCGTGGATGAAATCAGTGCAACGATACTCTTGCAAGGTTACATGAGTGCGGTTTAGAGTAAAGGAATAGATTGAAAAAGATACCCTTGTTTTTTAACCTATAACTTACGTCAATCTTCTGATTCCTACTTTATATTTGCACACATGATATTACCTGTTGTTGCTTACGGAAACCCTATCCTGCGTAAGGTAGGTGCTGAAATCACGAAAGAATACCCCAATCTTGATGAGTTGCTTGTTAATATGTGGGAGACTTTATATAAATCAAACGGCGTAGGATTGGCTGCACCACAAATCAATCATTCAATTCGTTTGTTTTTGGTGGATAGTGTGCAGATTGTAGAAGGGGCCGATGAAGAAGATATGGACGAATACAAAGACGAGAAACCTATCAAGCAGGTTTTTATTAACCCAAGCATAGTGGAGCTCGATGGCGAGGAATGGAAATACAACGAAGGCTGCCTCAGTATTCCTAAGATACGAGAAGATGTTTATCGTCATGAACGCGTTACGTTAGCGTATCAAGATGAAAATTTTGAGCATCATACAAATATATTTCACGGTATCACAGCACGCATCATCTTACACGAATATGATCATATCGAAGGCAAACTCTTTATCGATCATCTTAAGCCATTGAAACGTCGTTTGCTAAAAGGCAAACTCGACGATATCAGTAAAGGCAAAGTGAAGGTCAATTATAAGATGTTGTTTGCTCGATAAGTAATCAACTTATTACCCTATTCAAATCGGATTCTTAAATTAGTCTATATTCGCTACGAAAAATTTCATCTTTGCAACACGAATCCATTTCTGTCTTAGACATCTTTAAAATCGGCGTTGGCCCAAGCAGTTCACATACCTTAGGTCCATGGCGAGCCGCGTTGCAGTTTCTTGATACGTTGAGAGAGAAGAATCAGCTTGATGCTGTTTCGGCTGTCAGCATCGTGCTGTATGGTTCATTGGCTAAAACTGGTCGAGGACATGGAACAGATATTGCTGTCATCTTAGGTCTTTGTGGCGAAGATCCTGTGACCTTCGATGTGTATCAGATACAGCCACGAATCAATGATATTCGTGCGATGCGTAAGATGGTGTTGGCGGGTCGCCACGAAATTGATTTTATCATCGAAGAAGACATTGATTTTTTGATGGATGAAAGTCTGCCTTTTCATCCCAACGCGCTTACCTTTTTAGCAACTCTCACCACAGGCGAACAATTAGCTCATACCTACTATTCTGTTGGAGGAGGTTTTGTTGTCAAGGAGGGCGAATCAAATTTAACGACAACATCGGTTGATCTTTCGTTTCCGATTAATACATCTGCCGATCTCTTACATTGGTGCATCAAGACGGGCCTTTCTATTCCCGACATTGTGATGGAAAATGAGCACGCTTGGCGCAGTGAAAGCGAAACAAAAGAAATCATCTTGACGATATGGCAAGTGATGCGCGAATGTGTATACAAAGGTGTGCATACAGAGGGTGAATTGCCTGGTGGATTAAATGTCGTGCGACGAGCAGCAGCCCTGAATAAAAAGTTATTGGCAGGGAAAACGTATTCAACGTATGATGAATGGGTGGCTTGTATCCGTGAAGGCGGTATGCAGTTTCAATATATTCTAGATTGGGTGAGTTGTTTCGCGTTAGCGGTTAATGAAGAGAATGCATCGTTTAGCCGTGTAGTGACAGCGCCTACGAATGGTGCTGCTGGAGTGATACCTGCTGTGTTGCATTATTACATGATTTTTTGCCTTGGCAACGAAGAGAAATTTGATGAAGAAAAAATCATACGCTTTATGTTGTGTGCTTCTGAAATTGGAAGTATTTATAAAAAAGGATCAACCATTTCGGCCGCGATGGGTGGTTGTCAGGCCGAGATTGGTGTAAGTAGTTCGATGGCTGCAGCCGCCTTGTGTGAAGGACTTGGAGGGACAACCAATCAGGTCTTTATGGCCGCAGAAATAGCGATGGAACATCATTTGGGATTGACCTGTGACCCGGTTGGTGGCTTGGTGCAAATACCTTGTATAGAACGAAATACGATGGGCGCTATCAAAGCCATAACAGCTGCGCAATTGGCGTTGCAAGGAAATCCATATAATGCGATTGTAAGCCTTGATACTGTTATCAAAACGATGTGGCAAACTGCACAGGATATGAATCATAAATACAAAGAAACTAGCGACGGCGGTTTGGCAGTGAATATTCCGTTGAGTTTACCTGAGTGTTAGTTTGCTTTCGGAATATACCAATGGCCAATAAACAGACCACCAATTAAAATTACCCTTGCCCAATGTCGCAAAAGAAATCAATGCCCGAACTGGAACGTAAATCAGTTGATGAATTTAAACAGTCAGAAAAAATGCCTGTGGTGGTGGTACTCGATGATGTACGAAGTATGAATAATGTTGGTTCCGTATTCCGCACTGCGGATAGTTTTCTTGTATCCGAAATTTGTTTGTGCGGCTATACACCCACGCCGCCGCACCGTGATATTCAAAAGACCGCACTCGGCGCTACCGAAACAGTTGCTTGGACACACTATGCCACTACGTTGGAGGCTGTGCAGGCACTCAAGCAACAAGGCTATCATATTTTCAGTGTAGAACAGGTGCATGGAAGTACGATGCTGCATGAAGTACAAATTCAAACCGATATAAGGTATGCGCTTGTATTTGGCAATGAAGTGAATGGCGTTGATAGTGATGTGATAGCGTTATCAGATGGCGTGATTGAAATTCCGCAACTTGGTAGTAAGCATTCATTAAATATTTCAGTGAGCGCAGGCATTGTGTTGTGGGAGTTTTCAAAAAAATACCTGACAAAGAGAACGTAACATACCCCAAACCACGTCTGTCTTGTTGGCCCAAGCACTGAACATACTTTATGCGCTTTATTACACAAAGAGAATGTAAATTCGTCTTTCAGAAAATGAATCGGAATATTCTTCATCTTATCCTTGTCTTGCTACAACTCAGTCTTTGTGTGCATGCAAGCTATGCGCAATCGCGTCAGTCGGATTCATCAAAAAATAAGCAGTTGGCGTATAACCGCTACATGAAAGAAATGGCTGAGAAAAAAGCCCATGCTGAGCAATTGGCATTGGCTAAAAAGAATTCGAATGTGGTGATGTATGACAGTAAGGGAAATAAGGTTGAATCTTCTGTTTCCAATGATGGCAGTAAAGTGACCACCACCACTATCATCATTCCTGCTCCGCTGAACACAAAATTCAATGTCGATACAATCAATACCGATTCTATCTTTTTGAAAGTGATGAAGGCCAAAAATAGATTACAGGTTTTTTACAGAGGCCGATTGCTCACAGCGTATAAATGTGTCTTTGGTCCTAACCATCTCGATCAGAAACGTTGCGAAGGTGATCGTCGCACGCCTGAAGGCACCTTCACGATACAGACGTGTAAGGATCATTTGAAATGGGATAAATTTTTATTACTCGATTATCCAAACGATGAATCAAGACGCCTTTTTGAGGAGAATAAACGGAAGGGCGTGATACCAAAATCTGCTAGCATTGGCGGTCTCGTGGGAATACATGGTATTTGGCCATTGGGTGATAACGTGATTGAAATGAAACATAACTGGACCGATGGTTGTGTTTCCCTTAAGAATGCCGATGTAGAAGAATTGGCTAAAATGGTAAAGCCAGGTGTGACAAAAATTATGATTGTCAGATAAATATTTTTTCAGCTTCGATGATACTTTCAGGTTTGCCTACATCCATCAATTGACTTCCAGTATGGTCATATGCGAGAATAGTTTGTGTGTTGGCTAACGTAAGATAGACATCGACCATAGAGAATTTTCCTTCTTGATGTATCATGGAAAAAATAGCTGGATCAATGATATGTATTCCGCTGAATGAACCCTGATACAAAGGTTCTTCAGCACGACTTATCTTCTCCTCGCCCGTCAATTTATTTCGCCATCCGCATAATGCATGTTGTGTATTAAACAAAAAACATCGGGAGCTTTCACGTTTGCTAATGGCTAGTGTTGCCAATGGTTTCTGTTCAATATGTTGACGCATCATGTTAGCAAGGTTCATATTGGTGAGGATATCAACATTCATCAACACAAACGGATTTCCATCAGCAAAAAACCAAGATGCTTTTTTTAATCCGCCTCCAGTTTCAAGCACTTCATCTCGTTCATCCGAAATGGATAGAGTGATACCAAAATTATTATTCGCTTCTACATGTGCGAGAATCTGATCGGCAAAATGATGCACATTGATAATGATATCAGTGACACCAAAGGATTTCAAATAGTCTATGTTGCGTTGAAGGATTGTTTTATTGTTGACAAGGGCCAACGCTTTCGGATGTTGATCTGTAAAGGGTTTCAGCCTTGTGCCTAAGCCAGCCGCCAATATCATTGCCTTCATGTTTCTTAATTTTAATGCGCTATGGTGTTGAGACATTCGCGTATAAGCAAGCTAGTCGAACCATTACTTCCGCTTTATACCCCCACTCAATGATTTAATTTTCACCATGTCGATGCGGGTTTCGGAGGCCAATAACATATCAAATTCATACTCACCGATGATGATCTTTTCCTTTTGCTTTGGAATTGATTCGTGGTTTTCAATGATATAGCCCGACAAAGTTTCGGCATCATCTTCGGGTAGATTGAGATTGTATTTTTGATTCAGGTAATCAATTTCAAGTCGACCGGAGAAAATATATTCCGTCGCAGAAATCTGATTCTCGACATATTCTTCCACGTCATATTCGTCGTGAATTTCACCGAAAATTTCTTCTAAGATATCTTCCATCGTAACAATACCCGCTGTTCCGCCAAATTCATCAATTACCCAAGCGATGCTCTTGCGTTCTTTGGTAAATTGATTGAGCAAATCTACCGCACTCATAGTTTCGGGCACAGTAGGAATTTTATGCAGGATGGATCGCAATTCAGTTGGACTTTTCAGAAAATCTAGATGATGAAGATACCCGATCACATTATCGATTGAATCTTCATAGACAATGATTTTTGACAGTTTGCTATCAAGAAATAATTGATTAACCTCTTCGATAGGTGTGTTGATATTCACAGCTTCGATTTCATTTCGTGGAATGAGACATTCACGAATTCTGACTTGCGAAAGATTCAGTGCATTTTCAAAAAGTTCGGTATTCACATCTTCTTCTTCACTGTCTTGCCCAGTGCGCATTTGTTTGACAAATTGCTCAAGGTCAATTCGAGAATACACTTGCTTATTTTCTGAGATACGCACATTGAAAAGGTATTTCAAAATGAATTCTGAGATACGCACAAAGAATTTCGCAATCGGATACAGCAGGTAATAAAAAAATTGGATAGGTACGGTGAGTATCGTAAGGGTGGCTTCAGGTTTTGCGCGAAAGATCGCCTTCGGGATAAACTCGGCTAATACCAAAACGACAATAGTTGCAATAAACGTGTCGATCAGCAGACGAAGGTATTCGTTTTGTAAACCGATTATATTAAAAAAGCCATCGGTGAGTTCGGTCATCAATAAACCATAGACAACTAATCCAATATTGATGCCCACCAAGCTCGTACCAATAAAGGTAGCCGGTGTTTCCATAAAACGCGAAAGAACCTTACCGGCATACGAACCTTGTTTTCGTTTAAGCTCAATATTCAATTTGCTTGCTGAAACAAAGGCGATTTCAATACCAGAAAAGAAGCCGATGAAGACTAGGCAGATGACAATGTAAAGGATGGTTGTAAGCATAAATTGACGGGGTAAAAATAAAACTAATCTCTCAGAAAATCTGCGATAATAGTTTTTGCCTCTTGACAGGCTTGTTCTAATTGATCATTCACGACAATATGGTCGAACTGATCGGAAAAACTCAACTCTTCAGTGGCTTTATCAAGTCGTTCGTTCAAACTTTGTGCTGTTTCAGAGCCTCTCGTGCGAAGTCGTTGTTCAAGCGCTTCAATACTCGGGGCT
>CAIRSV010000079.1 GCA_903881265.1 uncultured Bacteroidota bacterium | reverse complement strand
CGCACTGCACAAGATGGGCATTGATACACTGAAAGGAAATATCCGCATAGTTTCAAACCTGTTTACAGATGAGGGTATCAACAAGGCTTGGCTCGAAGAAGATATCGCCAACTATTACGGCGCCGGTATCTATCCACTCAACTGGAAAGAAAATAAATTCGAGATCAGTATGACACCTTCGGGCAACTCGTTCGACATTAGCCACAATAGCGCCGGCTATAATAATCAGACTGATTTTTGTGTTGAACTTATTCCGAAAGATGGTGCCACCACCGAAGATGCGTTTGCTTTTTTTGAAAAAAATAAATCGTGTCGTTATGCCATTCGCGGTGTGCTTTCTAATAAAGAAAAAGTTCAGAGCATGCAATTGGCAAGACTTGATCCTGCCGTTGATTTTACGAATGAACTCACAAGCTTATTGCAAGACGAACTTTATTTTCAACAAAACGATTCAGTGTATCCGTCGCCTGAAAAAAATGTAACCACCATTCTATCGCCTCCGCTTTCGAAGTTGGTGTATTGGTGCAATCAAAAAAGTCTGAACCTCTATGCTGAAGCATTTTGCAAAACCATCGCGGCCCATCGTCATAAAAAAGGTTCGTGGACAGTAGGCATTGCCGACATGCTCCAATTTGCTGCTGCACGAAACATACAAACAAACGGTATTGCCTTAAAAGATGCTTGTGGGCTTGCGCCTGAAAATAAAATCACCACTTCGTTACTCGCGCAGATGCTACGCCACAATGTAAAAGAAACGTGGTATCCTGTCTTTTATGAAAGTCTGCCTGTGATCAATGACCTACATATGAAAAGCGGTTATATCGGTGGTACGCGTTCGTATGCGGGATATATCACACTCAAAAATGGACGCAAGACTTGCTTCGCATTTATTCTGCATAATTATAGCTGCACACCTAAAGAGGCAAAATTAAAAATGTTCGAACTCCTTGATTTGCTTAAATAAAAATGCAGGAACAATTGTCCTGCATTTCTCCATCATGTGATACGTCTTATTATTCCAATATCACTTTTCTTGTATAGCCTTTGCCGTTGATACTGAGATGAATCAGATACATTCCGGCATTCATTCTGTTGCTTTGCTGATCGGTTCCTGCCCAATAGATACTGTGTTTGCCAGCAGAACGTTTTGAATCACTGAGGTTTTTTACAACGGCTCCACGTATATCGGTCACATAAGCTTTGACATCGGCATCCTTGTCCAGGGTGAAATCTAAGGCAGTGATTTGACTGCTTGGATTCGGATAACATTCGCCCACTGAAAATTGATTATCCGCTACATCTGATGTGGCTGTCGGAAAACCAATAAAGGCTTCTTCGGCATTTAATACTTCTGTACCCTGACTGATGATCGGAGTGGCCCCGATTTTTTTATTGATAAAAGCGACCACGGTCATGTTATTGGCATTCCATGTGGCCGGCAAGGTGTACGTATATGTTTTTGAGAAACTTTGGTTAGCACTAACCATTGTCGGGTTATTGGCATCACCCCAATTATCGGCCGATAATAAAGCTCTTGATACATCCTTATGCACATAGGTTCCTGTTGCGCCTGATTGCGCGGCAAGGATACTGTCTTCAAGTAAAACACACGTCAAACGGGTTTCCTCGTTCACAGCAGCTTTGAAAGTATAATCCACTTTGACCGTCAATAAACGGGTCGATCCGTTTAAGCTCGGTGTCAATTTGATTTCCACAGGAGAAGTCAGATTTAACCTGTCGGCTACGGCATCCGTCCAGAACCATCGGCTCATTGCAAAGTAGTTAGCTGTCGGAAAAGAATCACGATCGATGGTGGCCCTTGGAAATCCTGTAACCTGCATCGCAGTTTCCATAGCAGTTTCATACGGAATCGTATACGCATCGTTATTATGCATACCAACTACTACGAGACGACCGGGATGGTCGAGCAGTAATTTTTTTATAGTGTCATGTCCGTCCGGGCAGTTAGGGCACCACGTGCCTGTGTACTCTTCCATGAGTACTTTGCGGGTGACCTGCGCTTGTGTGCTCAATAAAGCGGAAGAAAGAAGAAGTGTAAAGATTTGTTTTTTCATCTGAATAATTTTTATCAAATATAATCAGTCCATTTAAACTCTGTTCATTTATTAACAATGTCGCTTTCGGTAAATTCTGCAGTGATTCTCCTACCACTCTTTTGATGGCGTCACGTTCAGCATCTTTTGACAAGTCTGTTACCGATAAAAAAATTACCTTTGAATCCTCAAAAATCTAAACTCTTTATTATGAATTTAAAATCTATGATGGCGATTTCTGCGGTAGTCTTATCGTCGTATCAGGCAGTTGCACAAAAATCCACATCACCCAAAAAAGAATCATTTAATGTGATGGCCGAATCGTTTGCCGATTTACAAGTGCTGCGATATCAAGTGCCTGGCTTCGAAAAACTGACGCCGAAGCAAAAAGAACTTTCGTATTATTTATATGAAGCCACACTAAGCGGACGCGATATGATCTACGATCAGAAAAGCAAATACGGCATCTTGCTGCGCAAAACTATCGAGGCTATTTACGGCACCTATCAAGGCGATAAGAAAACAGCCGACTGGAAAAAATTTCAAGATTATTGCGGACGCTTTTGGTTTAGCAATGGCAATCATCATCATTATGGCAATGAAAAATTTATTCCGGCATGCAGCCCTGCGTATTTTCAATCGCTCATTATGCATTGTAATGCCACTGCGCTTCCTACTGCGAAAGGCGAAACCACACAAGCATTTTGGAAACGTGTGGAGCCTCTTTTTTATGATATGAGCATAGAGCCTAAATGTGTCGACCTGACTGCTGGCATCGATAATGTTGTTGCATCAAGCAATAACTTCTATGAGGGTGTTACACAAAACGAAGTGGAAGCTTTTTATAATACTATGCCCACAACAGGCAACGCACCTAGTTGGGGCCTTAATAGTAAAGTGGTCAAAGAAAATGGGATAGTCACAGAAAGAATTTGGAAAAGCGGTGGTATGTATGGACCTGCAATTGATAAAATTTGCTATTGGCTTGAAAAAGCCGTTACGGTTGCCGAAAATCCAAAACAACAACAAACCTTGGAGTTGCTGGCGAAATTTCTTCGCAGTGGCGACTTAAAAGATTTTGACGATTATAGCATTGCATGGGTTGAAGATACTGATAGCAAAATTGATGGTATCAATGGTTTCATTGAAGTGTATCTCGATGCGATCGGTAAAAAAGGAAGCTACGAAAGTTACGTTAGCATTAAAGATGAAGAAGCCACAAAACGCATTGCGGCTATCGCTAAAGAAGCGCAATGGTTCGAGGATAATTCACCATTAATGGATGAACATAAAAAGAAACAAGTCAAAGGCATCATTGCGAAAGCCATTACTGTGATTGCTGAAAGTGGCGACTTAGCGCCAGCAACCGCAATCGGGATCAACCTACCGAATGCCGATTGGATTCGGAAAGAACACGGAAGCAAATCGGTTTCATTGAGTAATATCATTTACAGTTATAATGTGGCGAGTGCACTCAAAGGCACGATCGATGAATTTGGTTTGAATGATGTGGTGAAAAACCGTATCAAACAATATGGCGCCCTTGCCTCTGATTTGCACACTGATATGCACGAGTGTATCGGTCACGCATCAGGACAAATTAATGAAGGCGTGGAAACAACCGACAAGACCTTGAAAAACTATGCAAGCTGTTTGGAAGAAGCTCGCGCTGATTTGGTTGGACTGTATTATATTATGGATCAAAAATTGCTCGACATCAAGGTGATGCCAAGTATGGATGTGGCGAAAGCCGAATACGACAGTTATATTATGAATGGTTTGATGACTCAATTGACACGTATCAAACTGGGTGATAATATCGAAGAGGCCCACATGCGCAACCGTCAGTTGAATGCGAAATGGGTGTATGAAATGGGTCAGAAAGACAATGTGATTGAGTTTGTAAACCTCGATGGTAAGACCTATGTACAAATCAATGACTACGATCAATTGCGCAAACTGTTTGGCGACTTGCTTCGCGAAATACAACGCATCAAAAGCGAAGGCGACTTCAAGGCCGGACAAGCATTGGTTGAAAACTATGGTGTGAAAGTAGATCAGGTACTACATAACGAAATATTGGATCGTTACAGCAAACTAGGCATCAAACCGTACCGCGGTTTTATACAACCTAGATTAAGACCTACACTCACAGGCGGCAAAGTAAGTGCTGTGAATGTCGAATACCCAACATCCTTCTTTGCACAAATGATGGAATACGGAAAAAAATATAGCTTCCTCGGTGTACGTAATTAAGCACCTTATGTTATCATAGAAAAACCCGGTCTCGATGGCCGGGTTTTTTTGTTGGAATACTAGTAGCCTCTAGCAACTTGTCGGACGCTGTGGTTAATCTAAATGAATGGACGCGACCCATAAAGTCTGCCATAAATATTGTTGCTAGAAGAATGATTTGTTTGCCGAGTTGCTGCGGCGATAAACCGGGAGAATTATGGATGATTTGTAAAGACACAAACCACGGTCATAGCATTACGTAGAGAAACTAAAAGCCAAAGGCTTTCAAGAACATAAACCCTTCGAAGGCATAGCCTTCAAAGAGCGGTTAAATATTGAATTCTCTCTTCGTTGTAATCAACCATCACTAAAACTAAGTCATACTTGTATGAAAGCGTTTTACACTTTTCAAACATCTCTGTAAGTAGCTTATGCTCTCTTACAAGAGTTGAAAGTAGTTCCTTTATTGAAGTGAAAGTGTTCATGCGAATGTTAATTAATATAAAGATTGCTTACGTTATTATGATGTGTTATGACGAAAAATGGCTCTTTAGGTTTTGCAATGTCACCAAGTTCCGCGAATAAGTCTATAAATTTCAATTTACTCATTTCAGGTTCAGTTTCTTTAAATGTCTTTGTACTTCCCGTTCTACTTGGTCAAAGTCGGGCAAGTCTTTTATTTGTTCACTCATTGAACTTTGCCAACGACCTTTGTATTGCTGCAATCGTTCGGCTAATTTTTTTGGAAAATCTGTGTGATTTAATTCTTTGCTTTTACACTTTGTTTCGAATTCATTCAAATAAAAATTAATGTCCATTCCATGTTGTTCCAATAGATACCAGATGTCGTAAAAATCACGGGCTTGCATTCTTTGCATCACTGACCGCATTTTTTCTACTAATACTTCTTCTAAGGGATAACATAAAAGTTGGTGTTCTTCTACATCGGAATAGCCAATGAAAACATCTTTCATTACGGGTTCAAAAACCAGTTGTTCACTTCTCGAAATGTCAATCTTTACTCGTTTGTTATTTCCTTGTCCGCCAAGCGGGCCGATATAGCTTATGTAAAAGTTAATGCCACCATCTTCGTGTTCATTGTTATCAATGATTTCAAGTGAAATATTAGCTTCTTCCTTGATGTAGTCAAAGGTTTCCCTGAACCATTCAAAAATTTGTTCATTAGAAATTTGATTGAATAATACTTTGTTTTTTAAGGGCTCAATCGAACCTTCTTTTTTATTGGTATGCACTTCGTTCATTGCTATTTTTGGGAAGGTTTCATTGTTGATTAAGGTAAAATCCAAGTCTTCTGAAAATCGGTAATCTTCAAAATAGATTTTCTTTAAAACAGTTCCTCCTTTAAACGCGATAACTTTTGAAAGTTGTTCATGTTGTGCAATGCCTTTTAATATCCATGAAAGAATATAATCTTTTTCAATCTGCTGGTCACGAACGCCAACAGCTCTTGCTTTTTGCTGTATTTCTCCGGGCTTAATCATGTGTAAATAGCAGATTTAATCGTGCCAGTTTCTAAGTTCTGCTGAATGCTCCACCGACTGTTGCGTTTGCCAAACTTTGGCAATTCGGTGTCAAGCACTACATAAGAAGCAGTTTTTATTTTATGTAAATCGTCAATAATTCCTGAATTGATGTTGAGTATTTCTAACAAAAATCCTAACCGTTTTATTACAGCTTGGGAATCGAATTTTTTTGCATAATCAAACAGTATATCGTATTTTATTTTTTCTTTAGAAGTATAAATAGCCCTTGCTACTTCCACTATACCACCAGCATAGTCAGGTTTGAATAGGCAGTCTATAAATGTTTTTTCTAAATCAGAACAAAGGACTTTATTGAAACTATCAATCCATATTTTTTTTGCACCGAAAAAATGTTTGTCGTTGTGATAAATGAATTGAAAGGGAATATTTTTGATTTTTATTTCCGATGGTCGAATTTGTTTTGAAACAACAATTTGTTCCTTCAAAGAAGGTTGTGTGATGAGATTATGAATTTGCAAAGCAGAATAGTAACCAATATAATATTGGGCATCGTTTACCAAGTTTCCCGCTATTAAATGCCAGTCGGGCATAAAATTTTCAGCATTTGCTTCGTATGGTATGATGTAATAAACTCCGTCTTTCAATCTCATCAGAAGTCCACGCTTTGTCATGTCGCTTAGAAGTTCCCGAAGTGTGCTTTCCTTTGAATCAGGCATTGCTTGGAATGCTTCGCTATAGTCAAAACAAGTCTTGTTCTGTCCATTGAAATAGGATAGAAGTTCGTTTGATTGCGTTGATATGTATTTACTTTTCATAGTAATATAGTCAGGATAAACCTGACTATAATGATACAAAAGATAATTTAATATTTTTCTTTTTCGCCTTAAAAAATTACTTTTCATAGTAATATAGTCAGGATAAACCTGATATTTCAAATATGAAACGGCTTTTTTTGTGGTGCGTTGGCTAAAAAGTGGCTCTTTTGGTTTTGCCGAAGGGTTGTGAAGACACAAACCACTGAGATGGGCTGCCTCAGAAGAGAATTTTTACCGCAAAGTGCGCGAAGCAGACACAAAGGGCACAAAGCACTAATCCTTATGAATTCAATACCTTGTATTCCTTTGCGAGAACCTTTGTATTCCTTTGCGGTAAATTCTTAGATCTGTTGTGACAGCTTTTTTTTAAGAATAGAATTTTACCGCAAAGGGCGCTAAGCAGACACCAAGGGCACAAAGCACTAATCCTTATGAATTTAATACCTTGTATTCCTTTGGGAGAACCTTTGTATTCCTTTGCGGTAAATTCTTAGATCTGTTGAGACAGCTTTTTTTTAAGAATAGAATTTTTACCTCAAAGTGCGCGAAGCAGACACAAAGGGCACAAAGCACTAATCCATATGAATTCAATACCTCATATTCCTTTGCGAGAACCTTTGTATTCCTTTGCGGTAAATTCTTAGATCTGTTGTGACAGCTTTTTTTAAGAATAGAATTTTTACCGCAAAGTGCGCGAAGCAGACACAAAGGGCACAAAGCACTAATCTATATGAATTCAATACCTTGTATTCCTTTGCGAGAACCTTTGTATTCCTTTGCGGTAAATTCTCAGATCTGTTGAGACAGCTTTTTTTTTATTGGAATACTAGTAGCCTCTAGCAACCTGTCGGACGCTGCGGTTAATCTAAATGAACGGACGCGACCCATAAAGTCTGCCATAAATATTGTTGCTAGAAGAACTAATTCGTTTGCCGAGATGCGGCGATAAAAAGAGAGAATTATGGATGATTTGTGAAGACACGAACCACGGAGATAGCATTACGTAGAGAAACTAAAAGCCAAAGGCTTTCAAGAACATAAAGCCTTCGAAGGCATAGCCTTCAAAGAGCGGGAGAATTATGGATGATTTGAGAAGACACAAACCACGGAGATAGCCGCCTTATTTTTTTATTTCAGCATGACGAAAAGCACGCTTTGTCTGTTCTATTTCTGTACTGCTTATGCCTACTTTTTTTGCAACTATGCGCCATTTGGCAATTTCTCGTTGCATATCATTTATAATTTTTTCCGCTTCGTCATTTTTTAGCTTGTAATGCGTTGCCGTTTCTAACGCCAAAGATATATCCTGTTCATTGCTATTCTCCGATATATGTAATGTCAAGCCATTTCCCATTTCATTGGGATTCATATCATAAGCTGGTGATAATTCCCAACCATGATTTGTAAGCAGGAATCCGTGATTACGCAAATGATCATCTGTATTTGAAACCAATATATTGAAAACGACTCTTCGCCACAACTGTTCTAAACCTGCTTTCACCGATGCTCCTTGCTGAATGATAAAAGCAACAATATCCAAATAGCTTAACCCATCATGAAAATCCGCTCCATCTTGATATCCCAATAATGTCATGGCAGATGCAAAGTGTATGCGTTTCTGTTTTATTCTATCAAATCGTTTAGATAAGAATGTATGGTGTTTTCCGGAAAATTGAAGTAGCCTTGCATCAGGTACATGAATACCGCAAGCTTTAGCCAATTGATGCAATACCATTTCCCAAGCACCGGTGTTTTTATCATCTTTAGCACTTGGAAATTTTGCGATCCAAAGGTTGCCCTTTTCATCCAATACACTGGCTTTAGGTCTTGCGCCGCCCAATGAAGAACCTGGGTCAATTAGCATGCTCAACCACTTAGTATATTCCGGGTCTTTAATGGCATCCTCTTTTTCTAATTGCAAACTGGCATATTCCAATTCACGAAGCGATGTCCAGGGAGGCGTTGACATTTTCTTTTGGTTGTTCATCCATTCACCCTCCTGTTCTAATTTAAATCGTAGCCCTCCCATTCGATGACCATCAAAAACACCTAATAAATAATCACTTTCAAAAAGTGTTTTTTCTTCACGGCTCTCCAACTTAGCTTGCCATGCTTCTCTTCTCCGCATTAATAATCGTCCCCAGCGATCAGGCGCAGAATCGAGGAACATCCCAAAATTATTTTTTCCTTCAGGCAAATACTGTTTCCCCTTGTAAAGACCTAAGTTAGGGTCGATATACAAGATAGCCTGGTTCGAGCTCAGCCAAGCCTCATGGTATTCAAATGAAAAAATCTCCTTTCCCCTTACACGCTGTGCAGTAAGCATACCCATGAACCTAGGTACTTCCATTGCTTCCCAATCAGCATATACCCAAATGACAGTTTCGTTTATCTTCATAGTTTATTCGATTTTTTAGGGGCACGCTTTGCTGTTGTAATGCCGGCATCTTGCAATTTTCTACCCAAGGGGTCAGTAGCTGCTACCATGGAAAGGTCTTTCTCCAAACCGAGCACAAATAGCACTTGCAAATAGCTGCCAATAGCCACGGTAGGCATTCCTTGTTCGATATTGTAAACTGTTTTTCTGCTTATGCCTGCACGCTCTGCCACTTGCTCTGCACTAAACTTTCTACGCAGTCGAGCAAGCTGAATATGCTCTCCCAGTACATGTAAAACCTTGAGGTTTTTAGGTAATATTGCCGGTGCTGTTTTCATATAATGGGTCTTATAAAGCGCAAATATAGCATTTTTATCCTTTTTATGACACGTTATATTATTTTTTACAATGCCCTTATTGTACTCAGTAGCAATCTCAATACTTATCCATTAATACTACTACGAATTTTGAAACCGAAATTCATCCTTATCTACAACAAACAATAACTAATAAGCATTGAATAACTACGTTTAAGTTCCTCAAAGCGACAAAATAAAAATGCGAAGCCGAAACGCTGCGGCGATAACGTAGAAAAAATAAAAGCCAAAGGCTTACAAGAACATACTGCCTTCGAAGGCAGTATTTTTTATTTTCAGAAGCGGAGGAGATTTTTTTAATTCAATTTTGTCTGTGTGGGAAAGGTGGAAGCTCTTTTGCAAGCTTTGGT
>CAIRSV010000078.1 GCA_903881265.1 uncultured Bacteroidota bacterium | reverse complement strand
GCTAGTCCTAGTGTACTCTAAGTATGTTTGCTGGCGCGGGTTTGCAACCCGTGTCAATATTCTAACCACCTTTTTTTTTATTTTTTTTAGTATACTCCGTTTGTCTACGATACGAACAGCGATTATTTTACAATGTAGCAAATCTGACATTGTGGCTACCATAAATAACATTTACTTTTGAAAATTACAATCCATTCATTCGCACGAATGTTAGCATGAAGCATGTTCTAAAGAAAGTTATACACACCAAAAACAAATAATAATGAAAAGAAATATACCCAGCAGGTAGCGCATCAAAAGGTAAAACGCTAATTTATGCATTGATAGACCTTGATGAATACCCTAATTTATCATCGTAGGAAATCAGATGTTTAAACATGCATTAAGTAGTTCACAGCCTAAAACGATGCATTCATACACTAGAATGATGCATTCATACATTAGAATAAGATGTTCATAAGATTGCGGCTAGTTATGTCGTTTAATGTTTTAGCTTCACAATCTATTTTTAGCAAACCTTTGAAAATAGTCCTTTTAATTTTAATCAACTGTAAACCTCTTATCACCTCAGCTCCGCTTATTGAAATGAAATATATCTTTATTTTTATTTTATTTAGTAGCCTTTCAATGGCTGCAGCGCAAACCTTGCAACGTTATGCAATTACCGCTGCAGGTGCGAGCTATGCGGATACTAATTTTTACGTAAGTTCAAGTGTAGGAGAGACGTTTACTCGCACTCTGTCTACCTCTAATTTGATGGCCACACAAGGCTTTCAACAAG
Source organism: uncultured Bacteroidota bacterium (assembly GCA_903881265.1). GTDB lineage: Bacteria > Bacteroidota > Bacteroidia > Chitinophagales > Chitinophagaceae > OLB11. The sequence continues at coordinate 1,018 of CAIRSV010000078.1, read as the reverse complement.
CAACTAAAATTAATGTGACGATTCACGTCAACCTCAAACTTTTTTTACAAGGGTATTATGATGGTTCAAGCACCATGAAGAATGTATTGTATAATCAAGGGGAAGTGGCAGACCCATTGGCTATGTTGACCGATTATTTGACTGTTGAACTGCATGAAGCCACCTCGCCGTATGCTGTGCTTGTTACCACGATTGATACACTAAAAACAGATGGCACCATTCGTTGCCGCTTTCCATCATCGGTGAATAATACACTGTGCTATATAGGGATACGACACCGCAATACGATTGAAACTTGGAGCGCCTTGCCTGTGATGATTACGGCCGATATGAATTATGATTTTACCAATGATGCCTTTAAAGCCTATGGCGGCAATCAATTTGATATGTCGGGCGATGGCACCGTGTGGGCCTTCTATACTGGCGATGTCAATCAAGATCAAAATACCGATTTGATTGATCTTTCATTACTTGAAGAGGATGTCAATAATTATCTCTATGGTTATTATGCCACTGATTTGAATGGTGATGGCAATGCCGACTTGCTCGATATAAGTAACCTTGAAGATAATATTAATAACTATATATACGCTCAACTCCCATACTAAGATCACCTACTTAACCCCAACAAAATGAAATACCTAGCTTGTAGACAAACGCGTAACTTTTTAACATCATAAACTTCTTACACAAATAAACTAACCTCTTTACAAATTATAAAATAAATACTATGTACAAACATCAACTTGTTGCCACCCTGCTGTTGAGTTTTTTATCACTCACAGCGCTTGCTACCGACCGCTATGTAGACCCTTCTATTTGGCCGGCCACCTTGCCTAATTATTATATGACCGTTACGCAGGCCCTCAATGCCGCGCAGAGTGGCGACCGTATTTTTATTGCCCCGGGGGCGTATGCGACACCAGCCATCACCATAAGCCAGGATATTGAAATTTATTCGATGGATACTACTGATGTGGTAAACTTGTATAGTGGATCTTTAAGTAGTGGCACGACT
>CAIRSV010000077.1 GCA_903881265.1 uncultured Bacteroidota bacterium | reverse complement strand
GCTGAATGAATTAAACTGCGTGATCAACACAAGAAAAATCAAGATCATCGATATAGCCATAGCCGTTCCAAGGAAGCCCATGGTTTCTTTTTGTTCTTCTTGTTCACCACCCATACGGATATTGACACCAGCAGGTGCGTTAAACTGATTTAATTCACTCTGCACGGCTGCCACCACTTCATTCGGATTGAAATCGCTCAATACATTTGATGAAAGGGTAATGATACGTTTTTCATCTTTACGTTTGATACCGCCGTAGGTATTGCCATATTTTAAATCAACAAAACTACCAATTGGCACCTGACGCACTGCGCCACCCATACCCATATCGCGATAGGTCATGTTGAGGTTGTTGATGATATCGATATTATTGCGTTGGTCTTTTTGAAGGCGAAGTGTGATAGGATAATCATCGTTCACATCTTTGAATCGTGAAATCTCTGTACCGAACATCGCAGTGCGTAAATCACCTGCAATCATACCTGTACTGATGCCTTCAATATTCATTCGTGCACGTGATAGGTCAAAGACAATTTCTGGTTTATTTGCCTGAAAATCACTTTTCAATTCTTCAACACCACCGATTTGTTTGTTGTCTAAAAATTTCTTTAAACGTTTGGATGATGCAATAAGCGAATCCAGATTTTCTCCTGTCAATTCGATGAGGATAGGCTTAGCGGTTGGCGGTCCGCTGCTTTCCTTGTCGACCGTTATTTTTGTACTAGGGATATCATTGATATTTTCGCGCAGCTTATCAAGTAATGCTTGTGTGCTTTTTCCATGACGGTCGGCAAACTTTACAAACGAAACTGTAATTTTTCCTCTGTTTGGATAATCGCCAATTTCGCCACTGTTTTGATCGGTAGCACCCACTTTTACATTCGAGATAACAGAGGTCACTAATGGATTTGAAATATTCTGTGCAGGATCCATCGATAGTGTATGATACACTTTCGCCTCGAGTTGTTTCAATACTTCGTTGGTTTTTTCTTGATCAGTACCTTCAGGCATGGTCAGATACACATACGCAAAATTTGGTTCCGACGAAGGAAAGAAAACTACTTTCGGACTGCGTACTGCAATCAATACAAACGATAAAATTAATAACACAATGACAGATGAAAATGAAATTGTTCTGTGGTCGAGGGCCCAAGTAAGTGCGCGTATATAAACTCGTTGTACCGCAGGCCATGCCTTGGTTTGAAAGGCAAAGATCCATTTAACTAAAACAAATTTATTGAGCAAAAACAACAACCATAAGACAATGGTGAAATTGCCAAAGCCATGCGCGCCTCCGATATGTGAAATCAAACTGATTAAAATAAATCCAATGGACGTGATGGTGGTGCCTTTTGTCCAGTTTATTTTTTGCTTGCCGTCATATTCGTCCTTGGTCATAAAGTCAACGGCAAATACCGGATTGATGATATAGGCTACCAATAATGAAGCCACCAACGTAATGATGAGGGTGATCGGTAAATAAAACATGAAACTTCCGATAACACCTTTCCAAAAGGCTAATGGAATAAAGGGTAATAGCGTGGTGATTGTGCCGGTTAGAACAGGTAGAAAGACTTCGCCGGTGGCCTTGCGGACAGCCTCTTTAATCGGCAGCTTTTCATCATGGAAAATACGATGCGAGTTTTCAATCACCACAATTGCATCATCAACCACAATACCCAACGCCAAAAGGAAGGAGAACAACACGATCATATTTAATGTAAATCCGATACCCGGCAACACCATAAAGGCAATGGCGCATGAAAGCGGCACCGACATCGCCACAAAAATGGCATTGGTTGTACCCATAAAAAACATCAGGATGAAGGTCACTAATATAAATCCGATGATGATGGTATTGATCAAATCATGCAGGGTGGTTCGAGTGGCATCTGATTGGTCGCCAGTGACAATGACATTTAATTCTTTCGGCAATTCGTTCTTCTGCATTTCCTTGATAATCGCATCAATTTTATCAGACGCTTCGATTAGATTTTTTCCGCTTCCTTTGATCACATTCAACGTGATTACGTTTTTAGTATTCAATCGAGCAAAACTTTCTTGCTCTTTATATGTGTCTATTACCTCTGCAATATCTTTGACATAAATGCTTGAACCCATCGGATTTTTGACAACGACATGACCGATTTCATCAGCCGACTTAAATACTTTTTTCAGACTGATGATACGCTGTTCGCCATTGACTTTTACGATACCCGGTGTTGCTTCCACGTTTTCATAAGCTACTGCACTTTGTATATCTCTGAATGAAAGCTGCGCAGCTTGCATCTTAAACAAATCGACATTGATTTGAATTTCTCTGTCTAATCCACCTACCTTATCAACACGTTTGATTTCTTTCAAACCTTCAATTCTGTCCTTGATGCGGTCGGCATATTTTTCTAAACGCGCTTCATCGAAATTTCCGTAAATATTGACAAAACGAATTGGAAATTCTGAAACATCTATATCTTTTACTTCCGGATCGTTCGGCAAATTTTTGGGTAAACCGTTCGGGTCAGATTTCGCTTTGTCAACAGCATCTTTTACATCTTGCTTCGCTTTCAATACTTTTACATCAGTGTTGAATTCTGCAATGACCACCGAAAAATCTTGAAAGGAATTACTAGTTACTTTCTTGATGCCGCTGATGTTTTTCAATTGCTTTTCAATAGGTTTTGATACCAGGTTCTCCATATTTTCTGGCGATGTACCAGGGTTAATGGTCTGCACGATAATCTGCGGGAATTTAACTTCCGGAAATTGTTCTTTTGGAAGATTCATATAACTCACAAGACCTATTAGCGTGATGATAATAGTGAGAACGTAAATGCTCGTTCTGTTATTGATGGGCCAGTTTGATGGATTAAATTTCATATGTGTCGTATGCCGGTTAGCGAATGCACTAACATGCGGATTATTTTTTTAGTTTTTGTTGATCAATGATCATATATAAAAAGTAGTTTCTATACAATGCGCTGATAGGTTTCTATGACAAATTAAAACTGCAGTAAATCGCCCGTGTTTAATTCTTCATAGCCAGCAGTAATTACCTTGTCGTCTAGGTTCAAGCCGCTCAAAATCTCCACCATACTCTCGTAGGTATTGCCAAGTTTTACAGGTACTAAGGCAGCCTTGTTTTGACTGTCGGCAATGTATACAAAATCACCTTTGTCTGTTTTTTGAATCACGCCAATCGGTAACACAAAGGCCTTGGTATTTTGATACGTTGCAATTTTTACTTTGGCCATCATATTAGGTTGATACTTCGCATTTGATGACAATGGAATATAAACAGTAAAGGTTCTTGAGATGGTATTGATCATTTTTTCGGCATAAGCTACCTTCGTGATCAGACTATCACGAATATCAGGGAAAATTAGTTTGGCTGTGCTCCCTGTGCGTACAATCGAGGCATAGTTCTCGGCGATTTCTGCTTTCACTTTTAATTTACCGGTATTGATGATACGAATAATTGGTGGGTTCATCGGTGATCCATAGGATTGACCAACCGTTGCGATAACCGCATCAACAACACCATTGATAGGCGAATAAACATTAAATGAACTTTTATTACTCAAGGTTGATTGTTTTTGCTTCAGTAAGGTTTCATAGTTATTCTTGGCTGAAAGCAATTGAATTTCCGTTC
>CAIRSV010000076.1 GCA_903881265.1 uncultured Bacteroidota bacterium | reverse complement strand
GAGAAATTTTATTTATTGAAACCAGCATTAGTAAAGGCAAAGGCGGATTAACACTTACCGGCAACTTAGGTACTATTATGAAGGAAAGTGCCACTACAGCTCTCGCTTATATACAAGCGCATATAAAGGAATTAAAAATAGATCCAGCGTTTTTTGACAATAACAATCTGCATATCCATGTGCCTGAAGGAGCCGTGCCTAAAGACGGACCAAGTGCAGGTATCACCATGATGACCGCCATTGTAAGCGCTATTACACTAAGGAGAGTCAAGCCTATGTTGGCTATGACAGGTGAAATAACCTTGCGCGGTCAAGTATTACCTGTGGGTGGTATCAAAGAAAAAATACTAGCTGCCAAACGAGCAGGAATGAAAGAAATTATTCTATGCGCGCAAAACGAAAAAGATGTGGTTGAGATTAATCCCGGCTATATCAAAGGATTAAAATTTCATTATGTAAACGAAATGAACGACGTACTGAAATTAGCACTTGAGAAATAAGTGAGTGAAGTTCGTCGCTAATAGACAAAATACCATCGGCCATAGACAGAACAGACTGTTGAACGAAGATGGTATTTATATTTCTAGACCAACTCGATTACGGTGATTTCAGGCAGTATACCTACCCTACCCGGATAACCTAGGAATCCATATCCGCGATTGACATACAAGTATTGATGTCCTTTTTGATATAGCCCAGCCCAGCGTTTGTAGACATATTGAACAGGACTCCATTTCAACCAAGGAATTTCAACACCAAATTGCATACCATGCGTGTGGCCGCTGAGTGTAAGATCGATGTCCTTAAATGCGTGGATCGTTTCGCTGTCCCAATGCGAGGGATCATGGCTCATCAATATCTTGAATGGATATTGATGGGCTCCGTGATAGGCGTTTCGCAAATTTCCATATGAACGAAATCCTTGGGACCCACTGATATTTTCTACCCCTATCAAACCAAACTGTTCACCATCTTTTTCGATAGCCACATGTTCGTCGAGTAAAAGACGCCATCCGAGCTTGGCATGGACATGCTTCAAGGCCTTAAGATTTTGATGTTTGGCATCGTGACTTTCCCAATGCACATAATCGCCATAATCATGGTTACCTAAAATAGAGTAGACGCCTAATGGGGCTTTTAATTTCGAAAAGACTGAAATATAATCATGCATTTCATCGCTCTTATTATTCACCAAATCGCCAGTAAATAAAATAAGATCTGGTTTTTCAGCGAGTATCATATCGACACCTTTCTGAACAGCAGCCACATCATTGAAACTACCACTATGGATATCTGAAATTTGTACAATCTTCAGGCCCTTGAATGCTTTTGGTAAATGCGCAAAAGTCAGTTTGATCTTTTTTAAATGGTAATTGTACCGATTACTCATACCATACATCACGGTTGCAAATACCGTACCGCCAAATAACAACGCAAATTTGGTAAGGAATTCTGAACGGCTCATCCCGCTTTGCACCGACAACGGTGTACTTTCTTTCGAGTAGAACAAACCAATCAAATAATAGGCTAAACGACGGCCATCATCTAGTAATAAGAAAATAGCGATTATGATTTTTGAAAGTAGCAGACCCATAAAATAAACAATCACCACATTGCGCAACCCTTTGTCGAGATCTGCCGTTCGAAAATAATCGAGGGATAACAGCATTGCAAACCAAATGACGGTAAGCAAGCCATAAAAACCCAGTGCCAATTGACGAAAAGGAAATTTCATAGATCGCACTGCAAATTTAAACGCTGTGAATGCGTAATATTCAATGAGCAACACAACCAAAATAGTCATAACAAATCCGAGGCCCTGCATTCTTCTCATTGCCTAGTAATTGATATACCCTTCAATCTGATTTTTTACTTCTTGAATAGTGTGTTCATGCACGAATTCATCGTCTTGAATTTCTTTGCTGATGGACGAAATTGGCAACTTATGATAATACACATCCATTTTCATATAGTTGCACATATTGGTCATAGCATCGATACCGCGCAAATTACCTGAACGTCCGTTTGCCACGCCAACTAACATCACCTTTTTAAAATTCCAGCAGACACTCAAATCACTGATGTCCATCAACAATTTAAATATCCCCGGAAAACTTCCATTGTATTCAGGCATAACAAAAACAAATTTGGTAGCAGGTGCCAAATAGCTACTTTCAATCAAATTGAAATGCTCATCACGTTTCATTGAGTTAAAATCCTCGAGCGAAAATAAGGTAGCCTCAATGCCATGCTCTTTAAAAATTTGTTGATAGATTTTTGAAACCTTGAGCGAATTGCTCCCTGGCCTATTGGTAGCCGAAATAATTGTGTACATGTTGCAAAGCTAAGGTTTGAATTAAATACTATTTCGAGTTTTTCTTATTGATCATCAATCTTAACTATCAGCGAGGGCACTGATATGGGTTAGATAAAAACAAACAGCATTCCTGCTTACTTTCCAATATTATGTACTATTTTAGAATGATAATATAGTATCCATGAAGAAATTTATCCTGACAATAACCTTAGTCGCCATAGTTGTGCTCGTCTTTTTTAGTTTTATTCAAACTAAGCACCCTATCGTGAAAGGCGCTACCAATCCCGGTGAAGAATATTTGCTCACCCGTCAATATCCTGCCTTTGGCGAAGGACTCGATGAATATAAACGAGCAGTGCAGAAGGAATTGAAACGAATGAAAAAAACACGAGCAATCAATACACCTTGGCAAAATGAAGGACCTTACAATACAGGTGGGCGTATCAATTGTATTGCAGTGCATCCTACAGCAGCTAACACGTATCTTGTCGGTACGGCCGACGGTGGAATTTTCAAAACCACAGATGACGGAGCCACTTGGTCGGCAATTTTCGACAATGCCACATCACTCTCTGTGAGCAGTATTGTATTTGCCCCCAATAATGCATCCATCCTCTATGCAGGCACTGGCGATCAGGTATTGGGCGGTTATTCGCATATGGGCAATGGTATTTATAAAAGCACGGATGGTGGATTGACTTGGATCAATATTGGATTAAATAGTGTAGGTACTATCACAAAAATCATCATTGACCCTTCAAACAGCAATGTGATTTATGCAGGAACAACAGGCAATCCATTTATATCAGATAATAACCGTGGCGTATATAAAAGCACGGATGGTGGGGCTACCTGGACCAATATCTTATTTCTAGGTTTGAATGCTGGCATTGGCGATTTGATAATCAATCCTACCAATTCCTCTATCTTGTATGCAACGGGCAGACGACGTATTCGCTCCGATGTGCAAAGTATTATAACAGGACCTGAGGCACGCATTTATAAATCAAGCAATGGAGGTCTTACCTGGGACACACTCACAAACGGCTTACCTGCTGGAGACCAAAGTCGAATCGGTCTTTGCATTTCTGCGAATAATCCCAACCTCATTTACGCCAATTATGTAGACACCTCCTTAGATTTTGGCGGTTTATACAAATCAACGAATGGCGGTAACAGCTGGAGTTTAGTGTGTCCGGCAGGATCTGTTTCAATGGGCGGCTTTGGTTGGTATTTTGGCGAGATACGGATAGACCCTAACAACGACAATACCCTATATCTCTTATCAGTCTCTTTGTATAAATCCACCAATGGCGGAAGCAGCTTTACAGCAATTGGCAATTCTTTACACGCTGATAAACACGACTTGAAATTCATGAATAGCAATACCTTACTAATCGCCACAGACGGTGGCTTTTATAAATCGACTAATGCTGGCACGGGGTGGACAATGAAAAATAATTTACCTATCACACAGTTTTATGAAGTAGCCTACAACCCTTGGGATACAACAAACTATTATGGTGGCGCGCAAGACAATGGTACTAATTATGGTTCCCTCGCAGGCGGTTTGAATAACTGGCTTCGTTATTATGGCGGTGATGGATTTAGACCGCAATTTAGTTCGGTAAGTGATCAAGTGCAGTATGCCGAATGGCAGAACGGAAATATAGTTGCGAGCACAAATGGTGGCGGTTTCTTTAATACAATTTCGCAATCGATTGTTGATTCTGATCGCTGCAGTTGGAACACCCCCTATCTTGTTAGTCAATTTAATCCAGATGTGTTATACGCAGGAAGTTACAGAGTGTATAAAAATACAAACGGCCCTGTTGATAGTTGGACGCCTATTAGCGGCGATTTGACCAATGGTATAAATAATGTGTTCCATGTTATCACAACGCTGCATCAATCGCCTATGAATAGTCAGCTTATCTACGCTGGCACAAGCGATGCTAGAGTATGGGTAACACAGAATGATGGCGGCTCTTGGAACCTAATCAATACCGGTTTAAGTAATCGAAATATCAGTTGTGTACTCGCCTCGCCAGACAGTGAGAGCCATGTGTTTGTTAGTCAAACCGGATATCGAAATAATGACTCAACGGCTCATCTTTATTTCAGTACCAACTATGGAAACACTTGGACCAATATTGCAGGCAACTTACCCACCTTTGCCATCAATGATATCTGGGTGCAGCCCGGCAGTCACGATAGTAATATCGTAGTTGCCAATGATGGCGGCGTGTATGCCACACACGATCAAGGCGTGCTATGGGAACGTGTAGGAAATAATATGCCTATCATTCCTGTATATGACCTCGATTACAATGAAGGCACACACCGTATTATAGCAGGCACCTTTGCACGGTCGATACAAACCATGCCAATCGATTCTGTTTTCAAACCAGTTAAACCACCATTTGCAGAAGGCGTTACGGACAATAGTAAGGTCATTTCATGTACTGTTTATCCGAATCCATCATCTGATTATTTCACCATCCAGTCTACAAATACAACTGCGCTATCAGCGATTATAGTTGATATGCATGGTTCGGTTATTCGAAAATATAACTACATCGCACCTCAACAACATTTTTCGTGTAAAGACATGATAGCAGGCTATTACATAGTATCTATTGTTACAACGAAGGGACGAGTGAACAAGCAACTTGTTATAACGCATTAGAAACTACATATCGTTCAAATGATATTATGTGCATATGATTGAAGCAAGAAGTACGATTTTTTTTTTCAATGTAAATAGTTACGATTTAATAAATAGTCGTTCCACTATGAACGAACGTTTTAGTGTAGGAAATACCTACGCTTGATTGACTTAACGGATTATTATTTTTCGCGTAATGACATCATTAGAACGTTTTATGCGAACTGTGTATTGTCCGTGCGGGAAGTCCTTCACTGAAATCTGATTTGCAAATTTAGTACGCTCGAAAACTTTTTGACCAGCTAGTGACAAAATGGTAATTTGCTGCACATCACGCTCATGGTTTTCACCACCGAGACTGATGTTCAAATAATCATTTGCAGGATTTGGATAAATCGACACAGTAGATTCAAGTTCTGATATATCATGAAGTAATGTCGGTACATCGCAGGGCTTAAATCCATTATAGGTGGATGTGGTAGTTCCAGTCGGTGAAATAAAATTGAATGTATACACACCAGAGACTGTCCAACTATACGCTACAGAATAATTTTGTCCGTTCAACGTATAACTAAGTGTATACCCATTATTGGTTGCATTAGGAATACAACTTGTAATCAAGGCCCCATTCAATGGAGTTAATGCAGGCCGCACAGGCCAACATGGGAATATGACTTTGATAAAGCATTTCCTTGGTCTGACTTTTCTTGAAGAGACTTTCAACGAATGAATGCTTTTTAGGCAGCATAATCAGCATGTCTATTTTTTCGCGTTCAATAAAATCATTAATCGCATCCGGCACATTCTCATTCTCGACAAAATGAAACTTCGCATCAACATTGTCGAACATCAAGTTCAACACCTCTAATTCGTCTGGCGTGTTGGCCGTAAAATGTCGGTTATCATAATCGACATTAAGGATATGAACCTGCGCATCAAATAATTTAGCAAACGTCTTGATTGCCAATAACGGTGTTGAGTTTGCCACATGCTGCAGGTCGCAGGCAACACATAATTTACCTACCTCTTTAAACACACCGTTTCTAGGCACTACGATAAGCGGACAAGCAACAGAGCGCATAGCCAATATAGTGTTACTGCCTATCAGCTTATCGAATGTTGAACCTATACCAGTGATACCCATAACAATAGCAACAGGCGATAGGTCATCACAAGAACGTTTTAAGGAGTCGAGAAACAACCCGGTTTCCACTTTGTAGGTAATATTTAGTGATGGATACTTTTCCTTCAAGGTATTGACATAGAAAGCCATATGCTCTTCAGCCTCTTTCTGAAAATCAGTGGCCACATCGATATACACCACATTCGATACACTTGGTGTTGATAGCAATACAACATGCAAAAGACTGACATCAAGTTTGTAGGCAAGCGCCATGTCTATTGCATACTTGATTGCATTGTTGGCCACAGGAGAAAAATCGGTTGGAATAAGAAGCGTGTTCATTGTTTTTGAATTTAGTCATAGCAAAGTTAGACTTGCATTTTTTCATAAAAAATGACTTTTATCACGTTCTTTCATTCAGATTGTATATCTAAAGAACATATCCTTACAAACATCATTTCAATTCTTGCTGTATTAATTTCTCCAAATCATAGAAACTCATTTCGGCACCGATGACGTGACCGTCTTTAAGTAGCATTCGATTTGGGATATCGTGGATATGATAATCTTGACAAACTTTACCATCAAGACTATAGGCATCATTGACAAGAATAAAAGGAAGGTTCAGGCGCTGACAAGTGGCTACCCAATTGCGATAATCCTTATCGAGTGATACGGCATAAATTTCTAGCCCTTTGTCGTGATAATCAGCATAGAGCCGCTTTAGATCGGGCATGGAACGCACACAGGGATAACACCATGCAGCCCAAAAGTCGAGAAGAATGAGTCTTGATGTTACTTCACCTAATGGCTTCCATTTGCCAAGCGAATCAGGAAGTTTAATCTCGGGCGCTACGGCACCAAGCGGTAATTGAGCTTGTGTACAGAACGGCAACGCAAACGTCAAGAACACAACAAAAAAAACATTCCGCATCATGGTTTATCAAAATTTGGATTATTGATGGCTTCGTGATCTGTCAGGGTATTCAAGAAGGCGATGATGTCATCGATATCTGTTTCGGTGAGTCTGTTTTTGACAACAACTTTCATTTCGGCAGCAAGGTTTTCGGTGTAATGAAAATTCTTATTGTAGTGTTCCAACACCTGACGAAGGTTTGTAAAGCGCCCATCGTGCATATAGGGTGCTGTCATTTCGACATTGCGAAGAGAAGGCGTTTTAAATTTTCCTTCATCCGTTTTTAATAAGGTAACCCGAGCGCGACCTAGATCGACAGGAATGCTATCGAGACCCGTGTTTCTAAATTCAAAATCAGTGAAGGTGCTTCCATACCCGTGACAATGAACGCAGTCGCCTTTGCCTTCACCCAGATATAGATTCATACCTCTAGTTTCTTGTGTATTGAGTGTGGCTTCGCCTCGTTTCCATTGGTCAAATTTTGAATTAGCGGAAATCAGTGTGCGTTCAAATTGTGCGATGCTTTGTATGATTAGTTTTGAACTAACCACATCGGTTCCGAAGGCTTTCTTGAATAGCGAAGGATATAATGGATCGGCTTGAATTTTAGCAACAACATTCGACAATGTTTCATGCAATTCGATTGGATCTGTAATTGGGCCAACCACTTGCGATTCAAGATCGGCAGCTCCTCCATCCCAGAAAAATTTGGATGCATAGCCGATATTAAAAAGCGACATACTGTTGCGGGTGCCTGCAACAAGTTCAACACCTGTACTAAATTGCTTATTGGAATCGACAAAATAATTTTTCAACTGATGGCAGGAACCACAATTCATGGTATTGTTGGCCGAAAGAATATTATCATAAAATAATTTTCGCCCTAATGCCACACCTTCCATGGTCATCGGATTATTGGCAGGAATAGTCATTGCTGGAAGTCCTGCAGGTATATTCAAGTTGTAATGTGTATGGGTATGACCATCAGCCGCTATGAAATCAGGATCGCGTTTACACGAAAAAAGCAGCATAATAAAAACAAGACCCCATGTATATTTCATCATATAAGTTTAAGTGTATCAAAAATAGAATTTAATTTTGACGGGGATGAAGTATTTTTAAAAAAATATTCGCACAGCCCCTTGAAAGCAATACTGATCATTTTTAAGAGTTTCACACGCACCGCAAGACGCTTCCCGCTTCCTATGTTGGCCGCAGTGCTCTCCTTTGTCTTTCTGATGATAGAGATGCATTTCGGACGAATAGGCAAAGAAGTAGTACATGATTATCGCTATGTCAAATTGAGCCTCGAATGTATGTCGGCCATTTCATTATACATTGCGTTTGATATATTCAGCGAATCACATCAAATTGCTCGAAGTGCGCGTGGGGGCCTTTACCTGCTTGGGTTCTGCATCTTGGGCATGCATTATTTTTCGATTACACCGGGTATGTTCGATTCAGAAACCATTTTCATCTCACGCTATCTAATCTTCTTAGTTTGTTTTCATCTGATGGTATCATTTCTGGCCTTCAGCCGAAGCATACAGACCCAAGCCTTTTGGCATTATAATTACGCCTTATTAAAACGATTCATAATAACCTTACTCTACTCCCTTACCTTATTTATTGGCTTAGCAAGTGCGTTGTTTGCCCTCGACAAATTGTTTAACTTCCAAATCAACACCGATTACTTTATCGATCTATGCGCGTTCATTTTCCTCATCTTCAATACACTTTTCTTTTTGAACGGCATTCCTGAGGATTACAATGAATTCAATAAATCGATCGAATTCAATAAATCGATTCGAATTTTTGTGCAGTTTGTGTTGCTGCCCATTGTCGGAATTTATATCAGTATTCTTTACATCTACATGGTTAAAATCATCGTAAATCAGCAATTACCGAATGGATGGGTGTGCATTCCGATTTTGATTTTTTCTATCATTGGTGTGTTAGCTTATTTACTGATTTACCCAATCCGGCTAAACCAAAGCAACCGATTGATCTACATGTATGCTAAATACTTTTTCTATATTCTTCTCCCACTTCTTTCTTTATTTTTCATCGCTATCATCAAACGTATCATGCCGTATGGCATCACAGAAGATCGCTATCTTGTGTTTATGCTTGGTAGTTGGATTGTCATCATCTCGATTTATATCCTTATTTCGAAAGTTGACAATATTATTATCATCCCTCTCAGTTTGTTTATTTTACTGTCGGTAAGTGCAGTAGGTCCTTGGGGCATGTTTCAACTTAGTGTAGCCAATCAGGTGATGCGACTCGAACATTTATTAAAACGAAATCATCTACTTGAGAATGGCAAACTAGTGAAACTCGGAAGCCAGTATACAGTCTCTAAAAAAGATGCGGCTAGCATACGTTCTATTTTTTCGTATCTCAATAAACGAGGCGAAATCAATGCCATACATCGATGGCTCGATGAAAAAGATCAGGTAAAATTAGATTCAGCGATTGCCCAAAATGATCTCGTTTATATCCACTCTATTTTCTCAGACCTTGGCCCCGACGAAAATACGCCCTACGAACTTCATCATTTTTTTGTAGCGCCCGACAATACGATGCAGAATAGCCTTTTATCCATTGAAGGATACAAGCATATTTCTCAGTTTAATTGCGCGGTCAATGACTTCAAACAGAAAGAAATTTTCAACTCTCTTTCCATTTTCGCCAGTCTGAAAAATGACTCATTACAATTCAGAGTACGAAAAGACAGCCTGTTTTCGATTCCGCTTTCAGAAAAATTCAAAACCCTCATTCAATACGTGCTAAAAACGGATAGTTTAAAGGCCACTACGATAAATGCATCAAATACCTTAAGAGTTATTAATACAGCCTCTCAAACTTGTATTATTCCGGCTGACTCTATGATCCTTTTTTGCAATGGCAAAAAGATTATCTTCAATACGATTGAGTTTGTTCAGCTTAATAGCGTGTATCACCTTCAACGCGTACAAGGTTTATTGCTAGATTAATACAATTCGTTTAGCTAAACTGAATACCTACCAACCTGATTACAGGCCTTCCGTACGATTTCAGTTATGTCTATCCTTTTTATCTGTTTACATTTGTCACCTAAACTTACACTGCATGGAAACTGTCTTGCAAATACATTCAATTGAAAAATCTTATGGACCTGTCAAGGCATTAAAAGGCGTGTCATTCAAGGTACCTAAAGGATCCGTGTTTGGCGTATTAGGCCCCAATGGAAGTGGCAAGACAACAATGCTTGGCATTTTACTCGATGTATTGAAAGCCGATGCGGGGACCTATCATTGGGAAAATTACCAAGATGCGGCAGCAGCGCGAAAACAAATTGGCTCCTTGTTGGAAACACCCAACTTCTATCATTACATGTCTGCGTATGACAATCTTGAAATCACAGCGACGATTAAAGAACGTGGCCTCGATGACATCGACAATGTTTTAAAGAAAGTTAATTTATTTGAACGACGTCATACCAAATTCAGCACCTTTTCGCTAGGGATGAAACAACGTTTAGCGATTGCCGGCGCATTACTCGGAAACCCTGATATACTTGTCTTAGATGAGCCCACCAACGGACTTGATCCAGTCGGCATTGCAGAAATAAGAGAACTCATTATACAACTCAGCAAGGAAGGCATCACCATTATTATGGCTAGTCATTTACTTGATGAGGTAGAAAAAGTTTGTACCGATGTCGCTATTTTAAAACAAGGCAACTTGCTTAGTGCAGGTCCAGTGATTGAGGTCTTGAATGATGACGATTGGATTGAAGTTGGTTGTTCGGATAATGAAGCGCTCGCTGCATTATTGAGAAGACATATCGGATTAAAAAACATCATCGTACAGGCATTCGTGCAGGTTTCGTTTGGAAGCGAAATGGATACTGAGACACTCAACAAGTATTGTTTTGAAAATGGATTTATCTTACATCATATTCAAAAACGAAAACGAAGTCTTGAAAGCAAATTCATGGAAATGACAAAATAGTTGCCCCCTTACATCGAATATTTTATACTGATTAAAAAAAACAATATGAACTTATTAAAAATAGAATGGTTGAAACTCAGGAAATACAATACCTTTTGGATACTGAGCAGTTTGTTTGCAGGCTTGTTCTTGCTATGGAATTATGGTGTAAATAAAAGTTTTATCTCTACAGGAAAAGGACCTGTTAATTTATTTTCAAGTACTTATTCGTTTCCACAGATATGGGGTAATATGGGTTATATATACAGTTGGTTTGTCATTTTTCTATGTGTATTCGTGATCATCTCAATCAGCAATGAATTTTCATTTCGTACCCATCGGCAGCATATCATCGATGGTATGGAACGCCTCAACTTTTTGAATGCCAAAGCCTTCTTGGTGCTTTCAATCGCGTTATTAGCAACGATGTTTTTCATCCTTACTGGCTTACTTTTCGGTTTTATGAATGGAGGCGGCAATCCGTTTGTAAATTTCGAAAAGATTGGATATGTTTTTTTATTTACACTCAACTACCTTTCCTTCTCAGCGTTTATCGCTTTTTTCATCAAACGTTCAGGCTTGTCAATTATGTTACTGCTGGCCTACTTTCTTATTGAAGCCATCATTTCAGGATTAATCAATTGGAAGTTTGATACCTACATTGGCAATTTACTGCCCTTACAATCGAGTGATGAACTGCTCCCTTTAAACGCATTAAAGACATTGAATAACCTGGCTGGTAATGCTCAAACAGAAGCGCCAATTTATCTACTTGTGGCAGCTAGCGTAATCTATATAAGCCTTTATTATGTTGTGCTTCGCCGAAAATTATTGACGACTGATTTGTAATTGACGATGTGCGTTAGATTATTTTACGAAAGCGTTTGGTATACGCTTGGTATAAGAGTAGATTTGCCAGAAAAATAGATCGTGAGTAAAATTGCCAAAATTAGCAAACAAATAGACGACAAGCCTACCATTCTCATAACCAATGATGACGGCATCACGGCACCTGGTATCGCTGCATTAATCGAAGTGGCCAAGCAATACGGCCGAGTTGTAGTAGTAGCGCCCGACGCACCTCAATCGGCGATGGGTCACGCCATCACAATAGGGAAGCCCTTGCGTTTAAATCATGTCAATTTGTTTGGTGATGTAGAAGCATATCAATGTTCAGGCACTCCTGTTGATTGCGTAAAAATTGCGGTTGACAAGGTGCTGCACAAAAAGCCTGACTTCTGTTTTAGCGGCATCAATCACGGTTCGAATGCCTCTATCAATATCATTTACTCAGGTACTATGAGCGCTGCCATGGAAGGCGCAATTGAAGGCATTCCTTCTATAGGTTTTTCGTATGAAGATTACAGTTTCGATGCAGACTTTTCACTTGCGCAACAAGTTGCCAATGATGTGATCCATAAGATGATCTCAAAACAGATTCCGCAGAAAGCCTTATACAATGTCAATATTCCAAAAATTAGTATAAAAAAATACAAAGGCATCAAAGCTTGTCGTCAGGCGAATGCAAAATGGAATGAAAATTTTGTAGAGCGTTTAGACCCAACCGGAAAGAAGTATTTCTGGCTAACAGGCGAATTCCAAAACCGAGACAAAGGAAACGATACGGATGTGTGGGCGCTTACCCATGGCTATGCTTCGCTAGTGCCTATCCAATACGACCTAACAAATTATGACCTATTATCAAACATAAAAATATAATCTTGCAAGATGGTGCATGTCCAACATCTCTTTAAACAATATAAAAATACAGAAAAACCTTCAGTGGATGATCTGAGTTTTTCATTTGAAAAAGGCACCATTGTTGGATTACTTGGCCCTAATGGCGCAGGCAAAACCACCACTATTTCAATCTTATGCGGACTCATCAGAGCGTATGCCGGAGATGTCAATGTCCTAGGCATGAATCTGAAATCAAACACCGAAGAACTGAAATACAAGATCGGTGTTGTACCGCAACAAATTGCTCTATACCCTGAATTATCGTGTAAAGAGAACCTGATCTATTACGGGAAACTCTATTCGCTTTCAGGAAAAGTGTTGACAGAAAAAATACATACGCTGCTGCAACAATTCGGGTTGCTTGAACACGCCGATTAGCAAATCAAGCATTTTTCGGGCGGTATGAAACGAAGAGCCAACATCATTGCCTCTTTGCTGAACGACGCAATGTTACTGATACACAAGCAATCAGGCCTTACCGGTCGCTGCTATTTCAGTTGTCATTCTTTCAGCTGTCGGTGGCGTATGGGTGCCTGTCGAAGTGCTTCCTGATTCATTACGGGCTGTGTCATTGATATCGCCTATGCGTTGGGGATTACAAGGCATTAATAATGTACTGCTGCGCGAATGTTCTTGGAATGACATCGTAAAACCTTGTGCGGTGTTGTTAAGCGGCACGATGTTGACCTTATTCCTTTCGTGGGTGATCGAGAAAAAACGAATGGACCAATAATCCTGTGTGCACATTCGTGACTGACCAAACAAATCAATTAATGTTCAACTGCAAGAGCAGTGAACGTTAGCCAAGCCATTACGCGTCAATAGCAGCCTAGCTAGTTGTTATAGAATTTGCTTCATTACATTGTAAACAACATGTGGTTTACCCAAAGTATAAAAATGAATGACAGGCGCTCCTGCACGTATAAGGTCTCTAGTTTGTGCTAGCAGCCATTCGGTGCCCACCAACTCCATATCCTTATCATTCTTACATTTCATCATCTCCAGAGCCAAGTCGTTTGGAATATCCACATGAAAAAATGACGGGATGGCAGAAAGCTGTTTAATTGAAGTCAGCGGCTTGAGTCCCGGAATAATAGGCGTATCAATATTCAAGTCTCGGCATTTTTTAACGAAGCCGTGATATTTTTCATTATCGAAAAACATCTGCGTTGTGATATAATCGGCACCTGCGTCGATCTTGCTTTTCAGAAACATCATATCCAAATCAGGATTAGGACTTTCGTAATGTTTTTCCGGATAGCCCGCAACACCAATACAAAAGTCGGTATGCACACCACCATCGATATCATCTTCGAGATATTGGCCACGATTCAACATTTCAATTTGCTTTACTAGATCGATGGCATATGAATGTCCGTGTGCATCAGGACTGAAATATTTTTCATTCTTTGGAGGATCTCCTCGTAATGCGAGCACATTATCAATGCCTAGAAAATTAAGATCAATCAGTGCATTCTCTGTTTCATCTTTTGTAAATCCGCCGCAAATCAAATGGGGCACAGCATCTACACTGTAATGATTCATGATAGCGGCACAAATGCCTACTGTACCTGGACGTTTTCTAATATCGATTCGCTCAAATGAACCATCCTTATTCTTTTTAAAGATTTGCTCTGATCGATGATAGGTTACATTGATAAACGATGGTTTAAATTCCATCAATGGATCAAGCGTTTTGAAAATCGATTCAATGCTTTTCCCTTTTACAGGTGGCAGTATTTCAATCGAAAACAAGGGCTTACCATTCGCCTCCTTGATATGTTGGGTCACTTTCATAATAGGTTACAAATGTACATGAGGAATACAACTTTCTATAAAAAAACTACGATGTACCAGAGACGACATGCTCAATAGGCAAGCGACTTAGGATAGATCGTGCCAATGTCAATTCATCGGCATATTCAAGTTCACCGCCGAAAG
Organism: uncultured Bacteroidota bacterium; assembly: GCA_903881265.1. GTDB lineage: Bacteria > Bacteroidota > Bacteroidia > Chitinophagales > Chitinophagaceae > OLB11. The sequence continues at coordinate 5,496 of CAIRSV010000076.1, read as the reverse complement.
CCACACCTCGAGAGATCGTGGTAATTTTGACTGGTAAATGCTTCAGCTTCTTCGTGATATAATACGCAGTGGTATCTCCTTCAATCGTAGGACTTATAGCCATAATCAACTCCTCTGCATTGAACTGCTCTAATCGAGTGACCAACGATTGTATATTGAGCGTTTCAGGCCCAATTCCATCAAGCGGTGATATAAGCCCCCCTAATACATGATACAAGCCGCTATATTGTTGCGTGCCTTCAATAGCCATCACATCGCGGATTGATTCGACCACACATAGTTGCGATTTTTTTCGTGTCGAATCAGCACAGATATTACATATTGTCTTATCCGACACATTATGACAATCAAGGCAATACTTTATTTCAGCGCGCATACGTGATAGCGACTGACTGAATTTATTCACCTCCGAAGGCTCTTGTTTCAAGAGATGAAGAACAAGACGCATCGCGGTTTTTTTGCCAATACCGGGCAGTCTGGAAAATTCATTAACGGCATCTTCAATAAGGGAGGATGAGAAATTCATAACATGGTTTTAATTCAGGGAATAGAAAAGTGCAACTAATTAAGTGTCATTAAAAACACGAATGGTGTATCATTTTGTTGGCGCAACATTTTTTTAATCTGATTCGGGTTTCTTGCTATTGAATAATTTTTCAAATCAATGATCTCAGTATAATTTGCTTGCTCAATACGCTTCTGCATACATTCAAAATAATCACTAATGGCGTTCATTTCATCAGTGCTTAAAACCAAACTAGTATAATTGAAAAGTGTATTCCTGTATCGTTGGGCTGCCATTTGCTTATCTTCCTTTTTTAGGGTCGTAATGATTCATATTCGTTCTGCATCCACACCCCTTTCCTGCCTTACAACTTTGTAATGCCAAGGCTAACAATAAAAACATGATAAGTGAACAAGCAATTTTTCTAGCCATTTTAGATGTTGAATAAAATTTTAATTCCGTAAAGATATGTATTTTGCCAAATAATTGCATACCTCAAAAAGAATATTATTTGCCCCGTTAGATTGGGGATTAGGCCACGCTTCTAGGTGTATTCCTCTCATCGAAGAATGCCTACTAAATGGGCATGAAGTGATCATTGCAGCCAATCAAATGATCTCTATTTTATTACAAAAAGAATTTCCTACTTTACGCTATCTGCCGTTGCACGGATACAATGTTACCTATAGCAAAAAAAAGTGGATGCTTCCCCTAGACATACTTGCACAAATTCCAAAAATCAGAACGGCGATTAGGAGTGAACACCAATGGCTGCAACAAGTGATTGAAGAATACCAACTTGATTTGGTGATCAGTGACAATCGATACGGACTTTACACAGCTAAAATTCCCTGCGTGTTTATTACGCATCAGTTGCAAATTCAAGTACCTCAATCTTCCTTTTTACAAAAAATTATAAATCGACTCAACCATCGATATATTAGTAAGTTTACGACTTGCTTGGTGCCAGATTATGAGGTTGACAAGATGAGCGGTTATCTATCAGCTGCAACGGGATTAACAAACATAACGTATATCGGAAACCTATCACGCTTTACACAAACAAAGCAACCTGCGCCTGTATATGATTTATTAGTACTTCTATCTGGCCCTGAGCCACAACGAAGCTTGCTTGAGAATCTGCTTCTTGATCAGATACAGCATACCAATTTAAAAACCTATGTCGTAAGAGGCAAGCCAGGCAGTTTGGACAAATCTATTGGTTCAACAAATAGTACGATAGTCAATCATCTTAGCTCATCTGAGTTACAGACAGTCATCGCAAGTTCGGCAATTGTTATTTGCCGCTCGGGTTATTCATCCATCATGGATTTGATTAAACTGAATAGACACGCTATCCTCATACCCACGCCAGGGCAGACCGAACAAGAATATTTAGCATCTTATCTCGCAGATAAAAATTGGTTTATGACCTGCAATCAAGAAGACATTTCACTGAAATCATTGGTTGACAAGTATAGTAACCATACGTTCTCAAGATTTCCTGCCTGGGCTTTGGAACAATATAAAATTGAGTTGCGAAAAATTCTTGCTTGATCATTCTAAGTCCTAGCCATTTTATCTGTTTTCTCTCGGCACTATTTGCGCCATCAAATCGGCTTCACAAACAATTTTGTTACCGACATAGGCCGTTCCTTTCATTTCACAAATACCTCGTCGAATAGGTGATGTAAGCTCCATTTTCATAACCATCGTATCGCCTGGCATTACCTTTTGTTTAAAGCGTGCATTATCGATTTTTAGAAAATAGGTATCAAATTTTTTCTCTGGACCACCTTGATTATTCAATACTAACACGCCACCTGTTTGCGCTAGCGCCTCCAATTGAAGAACACCCGGAAAGATAGGATTGTCTGGGAAATGGCCTGTAAAGCAAGGCTCATTGAACGTAATATTCTTGACACCCACTACATGTCTGTCGCTTAGATCAATGATTTTATCGACCAACAAAAATGGATATCGATGCGGTAATAATTTTGAGATATAGTTGATATCAAAAATGGCAGGCTCGGTTGGGTTATACACCGGAACATCTAACATACTTTTGTTTTTCTTGATATACTCCTTGATCTTTTTAGCGAATGCCACATTGGATTTATGACCTGGGCGATACGCAATGATATTCGCCTTAATTGGATATCCTATCAACGTCAAATCACCAACAATATCAAGTAATTTATGACGAGCAGGCTCATTCGTATAATGCATTTTCACATTATTGAGAATACCTTCTTGCTTCACCTCTATTTTTTCTTTATTGAAAAGCTTGGCAAGTTTATCAAGCTCTGCATCACTCAATACGCGATCGACAACCACGATTGCGTTATCAACATCACCACCTTTAATGAGATTTTTGCTGTATAAATATTCGATTTCGTGAAGGAAACAAAATGTACGGCAATTAGAAATCTCTTTTTTATAGTTGTTCAATCCCTTGATGTACGCATGCTGCGTGCCTAATACATTGGAATTAAAATCAATCATCGTTGTGATCTTATAGTCAGGACTCGGTGTTGCCACCATCTCAACATTCTTCTCTTCATCGACATAAGTTAAATTGGTATCAAGCGAAAAATAAATACGTTTAGCATTTTGTTCTTCTATACCCACCTTCTCGATTAGCTCAACAAACGCTTTGGCGCTGCCATCCATGATAGGAATTTCTTCTGCCGTGAGTTGTATCACTGCGTTATCGATTCCCATACCTGTCAATGCCGACAAAATATGTTCTACCGTACAAACTCTGGCGCCATTGTGTTCAAGGGTCGTTCCTCGTGAGGTATCTACTACATAATCCACATCGGCTTTCATTATTGGTTCTCCTGGCAAGTCGACCCGTTGAAATTTGATGCCGAAACCTGCACTTGCTGGCCTTACTGTCATGCGTGTATGCACACCAGTATGCAAGCCTACTCCTTCAATGGTGAATTCAGATTTTAATGTTTGTTGGTTTACTTGTTCCATTCGTAATGTTTCGATTTATTTATCGGGGTTAGTTCGTTTCGTTGTTGTTTAATTTATTCAGTCTGCGTTCAAGTTCATCAATTCGTTTTTGCAAATCGGGCAGATTGCGATAAACGACTTGACTTTTCAGTGAGCTACGATAATCATAAGCCGGTGAACCTGTGATAGAGGTATTCGGTTGCAGTATTTCTTTAGCCACACCACTTTGAGCATTAATTTTACTTCCATCGGCAATCGATATATGACCTACAATACCTGCTTGCCCGCCTATCATCACCTGCTTGCCAATTTTTGCACTACCCGAAATGCCTGCTTGTGAAGCGATAACGGTACTCTCTCCTATCTCAACGTTATGCGCGACCTGAATCAGATTATCAAGTTTCACCCCTTTACGGATTCGTGTCGAACCCATAGTGGCCCTATCTATTGTGCAATTAGCACCTATTTCTACATCATCTTCAACCACAACATTTCCTATTTGTGGTATTTTTTTAAAGCTGCCATTCTCAGGAGCAAAACCAAATCCATCACTACCAATCACTGTTCCGGCATGAATAATACAATTCGTTCCGATGACACAGCCTTTATAGATTGTCACGCCAGGATAAATGATGGTATTATCACCTATTGTCACGTGTTCACCTATAAAGCAATTTGGATAAATTTGAGATAATTTACCGATAGTAGCACCTTCACTGATATAGGTAAAAGATCCGATATACGCCGTTTCATCTATATTCGACGATGGATGCACCACGGCCATTTCTTCCTTTCCACTCTTGGGTTTTTTAGCGGTCAACTCCTGATAAGTTTGCAACAGAATAGCGAATGCCGCATACGCATCTTGAACGCGTATCAATGTAGGCTTCACTGCTTGTCGCAAACTCAGCGATTCATTCACAATGACCACACTCGCTTCAGAAGAATACAGATACTCTTCATATTTTGCGTTGGCTAGGAAACATAAATCGCCATCCTTACTTTCCTCAATTTTTGAAAAAGATTGAACGTTTGTCTGCGCATCACCCTCTATTCGACCTTGCACCAACGTGGCTATCTGCTGAGCCGTAAACTTCATATTTTATCTATTAATTTCTTAAAAAACAAATGTAAGCCTTTTTTATCGCTACCAAAAGCCCCGCGCCAATTAAGGTGTTTTCAACCTCTGATATTTCTTTCATCTCACCCGATTTGAACGCGATTCGAATATTTTCTATACCTGCATTATAGGTACTATTAGAGGTAGTGTCTTGTACAAAATAATAATTCAATTCGGCGTCAGTCAATTGATTGACTGATTTGACATGCTGCCGCAATGATTCTATTTCCAAAACCGTTTCATCGGTTAGAAATTTTATCTTAAACAATTCACGGTTGGCAAGTCGGGTGCACAAATCAGACAATACCTTGTCATCATATTCTGCCCAGACCTTAATGGAAGCCACAATATCGAAATCATCTAGCTTAAGAAACGTGTCAAGACATTGCTTGTTTGTTTGAAAATCGCTGAACGAACACGAATTCTGCAAAAAGTACTGCAGGGCAGGCGTGGCGAATAATGAATGTCCTTCACGCACTAATTCCCTGGCTCGTTTTAATATGACCACAAGCATCAATTCTGAACTTAGAACCGTTTTATGTAAATAAACCTGCCAATACATAAGTCGTCTAGCTATCAGAAATTTTTCAATAGAATGAATGCCTTTTTCTTCGACAACAAGTTCATCGTCAACAACATGCAGCATTTTAATAATGCGATCATAACCAATCACGCCTTCAGAGACACCTGTAAAAAAACTATCCCGTGCGAGATAATCTAATCGATCGACATCTAACTGACTACTGACCAATTGGTGTAAGAATTTTTTTGAATAACTACCCGTAAATATCTGAATCGCTAGCGCTAATTTTCCATCCATTTCCAGATTGAGTTTTTCCATGATCAACAAGGAAAGTTGTTCATGATGCACATCCACCAAGGTATGTTCGAGCGCGTGAGAAAAAGG
>CAIRSV010000075.1 GCA_903881265.1 uncultured Bacteroidota bacterium | reverse complement strand
GACCTTCATCCTTCACGCGGCATGGCTGGTTCAGAGTTGCCTCCATTGACCAATATTCCTCACTGCTGCCTCCCGTAGGAGTCGGGCCCGTGTCTCAGTGCCCGTGTGGCTGATCATGCTCTCACATCAGCTACTGATCGTTGGCTTGGTAGGCCGTTACCCTACCAACTACCTAATCAGCCGCACGCCCATCTCAAAGTGCCGGAGCTTTAATCTTAAAACCATGCAGTTTCAAGATACTATGGGGTATTAATCTCTCTTTCGAGAGGCTATTCCCCGCTCTGAGGAAGGTTGCGTACGTGTTCCGCACCCGTTTGCCGGTCGCCGCCAAGTATTGCTACCCGCGCTGCCCCACGACTTGCATGTGTTAAGCCTGCCGCTAGCGTTCATCCTGAGCCAGGATCAAACTCTCCATTGTAAATGTTGTGTTTTGATTCTGACTAATTTCTTCAAAGAAATTAGCGATCTAATTGTTTCTTTCGCTAAGAATTACCTGTTTGAAAACTTTCGTTTTCTTTCTGTTGTTTCCGTCTTTCAAAGATCTTTATTACTTCCTAAAAATATACCCCGCTTTTTCAAGGGAGGGCAAAAAAATACGTTATTTTTTTACCAATTAAAACTTCATTTTTTTTCAAAATTCAGTGCGATTATGTTCATCTTCTGTTAGATTTCGTAACCGTTATTTTTAATTGGAGTGCAAAGGTAAGGATTCATATTTATAAAACAAATTTAATATCATTTTATTTTTTCAAGTTATTCACATCAATAAAGAAAATGAAGGCTTGATTTTGAAAACTTACCCGATAAATAAAGAACTGTTTTTTTGTTTGGGAGTGCAAAGGTAATTAACATATGTTAATCACCAAATTTATCGTGTAATAATTTGATAATATATGATACTTATTTTCTTGAAAACACTCCTCTCCTTTCATATCTATCGCTGAAACCTAACAGCAGAAGGACTTTCATTAAATAAACGATCTTTTTCATACACGACAATAAAACAGTATAAAAAACTCACTACGTATCCGATTGACGTTATGCCAATTCAAGTTTCTCCAAACCGACATCCATCATCACATTGCCAAACGATACCATCGCTCTGTTTGTTTTAATTTCCTTGATGACACCAAGCTCCCTGCTATTCAACAAACGAACCTTGGATCCAATGGTAATTTTCGATTTAATCTTAGCCAACTTACCCGCTTTGAATTGTTCTGACCGCTCAAACTCTTCCTTGGTCTTTTTCTTATGCGTTTCAAAGCCCGCAAGCTTAACGAATTTAGAAATTACATCCTTCCTGTTCTTGCTCTCCTGCCACTCCAATGTTAGCTGCTCGAGCTTCTTACCATAATCCATTAGACGCTGCTTTTCAACCCGATCTTTATTTTCCCTAAACAAGCTTTCAGTGGCCTTCTCAGACAGTTCCTGAAACTCACGTTTCTCAGCCGTGGTCTTGCTCATCTGCTTCTGCAAGTCTTTCCTCAAACGTGCAATCACATTCTTCTCTGCCTGCAACTTATTTAAAAGCTTGTCCATATACACTTTCTCCGTCGACAATTTCTCCTTTGCTTCGTCAATGTATGCCGGCGATAGACCTATTTTTTCTGCTACCTCAAATGTAAACGAACTGCCAGGCTCCCCTATTTGCAAGAGATACAGCGGCTTTAATGTTTTACTATTAAACAACATACACGCATTAAATATGCCTTCTTTGTTGGTTGCCAGAATTTTTAGATTCGTAAAATGTGTTGTTACAACGCCTTGCGCCCTTGCATCATTCAGTTTATCAAGAATCACTTCAGCCAAGGCCCCACCCATATCAGGGTCGCTACCTGTGCCAAATTCATCAATCAAAAACAAGGTATCCGCATCCGTCTTTTCGAGAAAATATTTCATCTTCATCAAGCGAGAACTATACGTACTCAAGCCATCTTCAATACTTTGATTATCACCGATATCACCAAAGATCGATTGCTTGATACTCATTTCTGACTTTGCTGATGCAGGAATGAGCAAACCACATTGCATCATAATCTGAAGCAAGCCAATTGTTTTTAATGTAATGGATTTACCGCCGGCATTCGGGCCGCTGATAACCATAATACGTTCGGTGTCAGAAAACTTACAAGTGATAGGTTGTGTCTCTTGTTTCTTTTCCTTGTTTTGAAGATAAAGTACCGGATGAAACGCATTCATCAGATGAATACAATGTCCATTTTTGACAAGCTGAGGCATCGTTGCATTCAACTCTTTTGCCAATTGAGCCTTCGCATGAATAAAATCAAAATCTATCAAGGTCTTAAAATAATCACTCAGCAAACCTTGATATGGTTGAATCAGCGCTGTTAGCTCTTTTAATATCCGATAGATTTCTTTCTTCTCTTCTTCTTCAAGTTCTAATCGATCGTTGTTTAATTCAATGACATTTTGTGGTTCTATGAATGTAATCTTACCGGTTGAAGACTGACTTAATATAATGCCTTTCGTTTCTCTTTTATGTTCTGCCAATACGCCCAACACTCGCCTACCATTGACAAAACTTTCCTCAAAATCTGCCAAATGCCCCAACTTCTTGAGCCGTTGTATATGCGCCCGATAAATTCTATCACAGGTCTTACGATTGGACTGTAAATCATTTCTGATTGACGCCAATAACACAGACGCATTATCCTTTACAATACCATCCTTATCGATGATATCATTGATAGCAGGCACTATGAAGGTATCTTCTGTCAGAAAATCCGTCCGCTTTTTTAAATAGGGATAGATACTTTCTTTGTCGTTGAAAAATCGAATCAATTCATTGGTGATGGTCACAGCCTTGCGAATATGAGTCATCTGCTGCGTCGACAAGACCGCATTTTCAATGGTCAATAATTGCAACTCCTTTTCTATATCCGGGAAATTTGACACGTGCAGCGGATCGCCTTTATGTATCGCCAACAGAAATTCGTTGGTTTCTGTGAGTTGTAATCGAATACGCGCAAATGAAGCTGATGGCGACAATTCAATAGCCATCTGTTTGGCCTTCGAACAATAACAATAATCGTGCACTCGTTGCAGTATATGAT
>CAIRSV010000074.1 GCA_903881265.1 uncultured Bacteroidota bacterium | reverse complement strand
TATTTTAATGGCCATTGGGTTTGTTAGCGCGTTATAGACTTCCTCTGGTGAGGCGTTGACGATATAGTATTTTTTGTAGTCTTTCATTCTTGATGAATTAAGCGATTTACGTTGAGGGATATCTTCTAAAAAAAACATCCCGACATGAGGCCGGGATGCTTGATATAAAGTAAGTTGTCATTATATTCTGAAGTGGGCAAACGCTTTGTTCGCTTCAGCCATACGATGCGTATCATCTTTTTTCTTAACGGCATTACCTTCACCTTTTGATGCGGCAACTAATTCATTCGCTAATTTGTCGGCCATAGTACGACCATTTCTTTCACGGCTAAAACGGATAATCCATTTGATCGTCAATGAAATTTTTCTATCAGGACGAACCTCAGAAGGAATCTGGAAGGTAGCACCACCAATACGGCGGCTTCTTACTTCTACACCAGGGGCAACATTAGCCATAGCGCGTTTCCATACATCATAACCTGGTTCACCCAAATTCTTTTCAACTTTTGCCAAGGCATCATAAAAGATGTTCAAGGCTGTGTTTTTCTTTCCGTCCCACATCATGCAGTTCACGAAACGTGTCACTAAGGTGTCGCTAAATTTCGGATCGGGTGCTAAAGGGAGCTTTTTTGCTTGCTGTTTTCTCATTGTTTTTTGTAATTTTTAATACACAAAGTATCATCAGATTTTCTTCAAGTATTACCACTTTACTCTGACAGACCTTACGTTAGTTTAAATTAGGATTTTTTTACTTTTTCGCGCTTAGTACCATATTTAGAACGGCTTTGCTTACGGTCTTTCACACCTGCAGTATCAAGACTACCACGAACGATATGATAACGAACCCCTGGCAAATCCTTCACACGACCACCTCTGATCAAAACGATCGAGTGCTCTTGCAAGTTATGTCCTTCACCCGGGATGTAGGCAATCACCTCAATCTTGTTGGTCAAACGTACCTTGGCTACCTTACGTAACGCTGAGTTTGGTTTTTTTGGAGTCGTTGTATACACACGGGTGCATACGCCACGACGTTGAGGACACGCATCCAAAGCACGTGATTTTGATTTAGCACGAATAATCGTTCTTCCTTTTCTTACGAGTTGTTGTATAGTAGGCATTCTTACCTTTTAATTTTAGGACGGCAAAAGTAGGGTTAAATTCTTTTAATTCCAATTTTTTGCCTAAAAAAAATAACTTTTAAAAATATCATTTCATCCTCCTGCTGTTTCGACACAAGGATAGGTGGGCCTAATCGCTCAAACCCATAGCAGACGGGCTTGATTCTGTAGGAAGCTTGACCATTAGTTTGTCCATAATTTGTCTGTGCTCACTCCGTGGCAACTAGTACACTGTCCCGTTGCGATTGTTGATGACATGTATTGCGTACCTGTGGCCCCTTGTATAGATGGGTATAATCCACTTCCGAAGTCAATGGCTTCGGTTGTGTAGAAATTACCCTTCGCATCGACATAAATAGTATGCTTTAAGGTGCCGGTTCCTCCCGGACCAGTACGAAGTTGTACAATGCCGTTCGGGTATGTACTTGTTTTGAGACTATCATACACTGTGCCTGCTACATTGAACCAGCCTTCACCTTCGCCACCAGACTTATGACAAGTCATACAGTTTTTACCTTGATTATGACTTTTATTACCGCCGGTGCTGCTTATATTAGTTGAATTTTCGCCTTCTTTATTGCATGATATGACGATTGTTAACATTGAGAGTAGGGTCAAAAAGAATCCAATTAGTTTTATTTTCATTTGTTGTGTTTTATTTCGAACGATGCAATGTAAATGCAAGCGATTAATCAAAAAAATCAAAGACGTCAATTCGCCATCAACACCGAAAAACAATCGATGAATTGAATGAAAGGCTCATAGAATCTTGCGCACTGTTATAAAAAATGGAATCGTTTGATAAGATATGAGGTATCCCACATGATGAACGTAATTGTATGCAACGCGTAAATTATTCATTACAATCGTTAGACAAGAGTAATTTACTTTCTTGATTATTTAGTTGAAATAACGCGACAAAGACTATTGACTTCGTCCATAATGTTAGCAACCCTTGACTCGGCTATAAAACCTATTGCAAGTAGTGTTGGCTGCGCGATGATATCCTTACAAAGCACTACGTTGTTGTTCAGTAAATGTTGTTTTTCAACTCGTGTAAGCGAGGTGAGGCAAGTGATTGGATAAAGTCCAGATCGGTCTATCATATTTTTTAGATTATCTACCAAAGGATAATCCCATCCCACAAGATGAAGTCCAGCGCAGGTAGCATATTGTTTGGCATCTTCTGTAAATCTCGTATTGGTAACAACCCATCCTTGATGTAATTTCGATTCGTGGCCCGGCAATAATTTCCAAGAATATTCCACATCCAGAAACCTTGAATGTATGTATAAAGGAATTTTTACATCACACGAGATGCCCGCAAGGTTATGGTATTTGCATTCAATCATCAGATAATGATTTTCCTTTTCAGCAATCACATCGATTTCATGTTTCACACAACGACCTTGAACGATTTCACCAACTCGAACGCTATAGCCTTGATGCTGTAAGATTTCTGAAAAATACCTTTCGAAAGGAAACCCTGAAGGCCCAAGTTCCATAATCGCATTTTTTAACGTATACCTTGCTGCCGTAGGTTTGGATACCTTTTTTAATAAGGCGTGTGCTAGTTTGTATATTTTTTTTGTCGTTATGCCAGGGTATAGTTGCTTCTTAACTTCTGTTATGATCGAAACGATAAGATCGTTATTCGCACCACTTCGCTGAAGCGATGTACGCAGTTTTTTTACAGAAAAAGGAACCTGCATTCCAGAAGCTTTGGTAATGATATCAACCTTTTTATTCATTCGTAAGTTTTTATTGAATCAATCCGTTGTTTGGTAACAACGATGAATGTAAGTCTTTGCAGTCCAAGAAGTCCAAAGTTAATTCATACTTGATGACTTTATGCTCTATTTTATGGTCATATTTATTCTGTAAAAAATGGGTGCTTAGTGATGAGCAATCATTTTTATGTCGGTAATTTACTTATCGACTCTGCAAATGAAGTCGCGCTAATCTCCATTATCACAGTCATTATTTTCGGATAACTGACATCAGCGCAAATCAATTATATTTGCCTCCCATTAAAGGATCATTATGTCAGAC
>CAIRSV010000073.1 GCA_903881265.1 uncultured Bacteroidota bacterium | reverse complement strand
TTTATCACAGTACCTGTTGAGGTTTCATTACAAATAGGGTGAGTAGTTCCTGTTATCCAATCGCCTTGAGTAGCTCCTGTAATTCCTTGCAGATCATCCATCGTGGTATTGCCATCTACTTCATATAAGAACACTTGTGCATCTTTTACAGAAGTACCTGTTGGACCATACTTATCGAAATAGTTATCCAACACATGAGATTGATGATATGACCAACAAGGGCCGCACCAAGTTGCCGAAAGGTCGATTACAACGTGCTTACCTGCATTAAGCATCGTGAACATATCATACGATACGTTATTGATATCTTTCATGGCAAAAGTTGACGTTAACGCTGTACCATCGGCCAGCCATTGCGCATTTGACAAGAATGCAAAACAAGTCATTGCAAGAGTAAATAAAGTTTTTTTCATTTTTTTTAGAATTTGTTTGAATGATAAATGTAAGTCAAGCTTCTGTAACGGCATAATCTTGCAGCCACAGATTGAACAAGACGCGGTTAAAACAAGGTGGGTTGGAAAAAGTTGTGCAATAAAAAGAATGTGATGACAATAATCAATCCCTACTCAATAGCCTGTATTACATTGGTATATTACCATGTTTCTTACGAGGCATATTGCTCACTTTGTTTTGCAACATCGTAAATCCTTTGATAATTTTTTTTCGGGTATCGGCTGGCACGATCACTTCATCAATAAAACCGCGGGCTGCAGCGCCATAAGGATTCGCAAATTTTTCGGCATACTCGGCCACCTTCTCGTCTAATTTAGCTTGTGGGTTTTCGGCACGTTCGATGTCCTTTTTAAAAATAATTTCTACGGCACCTTTCGAACCCATGACGGCTATTTCGGCATTTGGAAATGCAAAGTTCAAATCGGCACCGATATGTTTTGAGTTCATCACATCATACGCACCACCATAAGCCTTGCGTGTGATCACAGTAATTTTCGGAACCGTTGCTTCGCAAAACGCATATAATAATTTAGCCCCATTGCTGATAATACCATGCCATTCCTGATCGGTGCCAGGCAAGAAGCCCGGTACATCCACCAACACTAATAAAGGAATATTAAAGGCGTCGCAAAAGCGCACGAATCGTGCACCTTTCTTACTCGAATTATTATCGAGCACACCGGCCAAGGATGCAGGCTGATTGGCTACCACACCGATACTTCGTCCGGCGACACGAGCAAAACCAACCACGATATTTTCAGCATAGTCTTTATGAACTTCCAAGAACGAATCTTCATCACAAATTTCAGCAATCACCTCCTTCATATCGTACGGCGTATTCGGATTGAGCGGAATCATAGCGTTCAATTTCTCTCGCACTTCATTGGATGCCTCATATGGATAGACGGGTGCATCTTCCTCACAATTCTGAGGCATATAACTCAATAGCTGTTTGATATGCTGAATACACTCCACTTCGTTGCTGCAGGCAAAATGCGTGACGCCACTTTTACTTGCATGTGTATGCGCTCCACCTAATTCTTCACTTGTGACATCCTCATGGGTGACTGTCTTGACAACATTCGGCCCAGTCACAAACATATACGACGTGTGCTCTACCATCAGA
>CAIRSV010000072.1 GCA_903881265.1 uncultured Bacteroidota bacterium | reverse complement strand
TTTATTCAACGGCATTTTCTCATCTGTTTTAGCGGTCGGCTCTGAAGCGTTGGTTTGTTGTCTGTATGGATTCGCCAAACGTTCTTTGGATGGCTTACCACGCTCACCTACATAGGCAGGTCGTTCCCTGTCGGATATACTTTTCGGACGGGCTCGATCAGAGCCTCCTGCAGGACGCGGACCTCGGGCATCATCAGTTGGTTTGCTTCTAAAAGGGGCTTCTAACCTTCCTGATGTTGGCTTTTTATCTTTATCGAATTTTTTTCGCGCGGAGGAATCACCTTTGAAAGGTTTCTTTTTGGGATCATCGCTTTTCTTTTGATAAGCACCTGGTGTGGGTCTGGCAAAATCTGACGGGACGGGTATGTGTTTCTTAGGCATAGGTTCTTATTTGTGGGGGTGATCGATATTCGCTAATTGTCCGCATGCTGCATCAATGTCTTTTCCTCTGCTGCGACGCAAGCGGGCATTGACTTTGTTGCGTTCGAGATATTGCATAAACGCATCGACCTTATCTTCGTCGGGCTTGGCAAAAGTCGCCAATTCGATTGGGTTATATTCAATGATATTAACCTTGCTCGGCACCTGACGACAAATTTTAATCAGGTCATCAGCGTCTTCAATACTGTCGTTGAAATTAGCAAACAAGATATATTCAAACGTAATCGGGCTTTTGGTGGCCTTATAAAAATAGTTCAGTGATTCGATTAACGTTTTCAAGTTATTCGATTCATTGATCGGCATAATCTCATTTCGTTTCTTATCATTAGCCGCATGCAGCGATACGGCGAGATTGAACCTCACCTTATCATCGGCCAATTGACGAATCATTTTAGCCACACCGGCAGTAGACACCGTGATACGAGAGGGCGACATACCCATCCCTTCAGGTGAACTAATTTTTTCAATTGCCTTCAACACATTGCTATAATTCAACAAAGGTTCGCCCATACCCATAAAAACAATATTCGACAAGTGCTGCTTGTAATTACTTTCAGCCTGATTGTTCAGATGCACCACCTGATCATAGATCTCATCAAAATCGAGGTTTCGCTTGCGATCCATATAACCGGTAGCGCAAAATTTACAACTCAGACTGCAACCAACTTGTGATGAAACGCAAGCGGTCATGCGGTTGGGAGTAGGAATTAGCACACCCTCTACAAAATGCTTATCATGAAGTATAAAGCGGTTCTTGATTGTGGTATCATCGCTGATTTGGGTATGATCGATTTGAAGCTTATTGAGCGTATAATTTTCTTTCAGCTTATCGCGAAAGGTTTTGGAAAGATTCGACATATCATCGATTTCAGACGCGCCTTTCTTCCATATCCATTCTTCTATTTGCTTAACCCTGTATGGTTTCTCTCCGAGCTGAGCTACGAGGGTGATAAGTTCCGACGAACTTATATGTCGCAGATTTTTCATCTGTGTATTGTTTTAGGAAGCAAATGTAAGGAAAATGCAGGAATAAAGACCATCGACCACAGACGGCCGGCAATGGTCAGTCGCCTATGGTCTGTAGTGAATAACTAAATTTTCCGGCAAGCTATCCCTCGATACCACATTCTCAACCTGCACCATACCTGGTTTTTTTCCTTTTTCAAAACTGCCAAGTGTGTGCTGCATACCTAGTGCATTAGCACCATTGGAGGTAGCCCATCGCAGCATTTCTTCGAGGGGAATAAGCGGAAAATAGTATTGAATGGTTTGAATCTCTGCAAGAATACTTAGTTCATGATTCGACGCTAGACTATCTGTTCCAAGCACCATTGTGCAATCGTTCTTCATCATCATTGGAATGTCGGGCAGCTTGTTTTCAATATAGCGATTTGCATTAGGGCAAAGGCACCAATACAATTCCTTTTTCAATGAATGCGCTAGACGAATATCCTCTTCTGTACTCACTGTATTATGAACGAGTATGAGTTGTTCCTGTTGATCAAGCTTGGGTAAATATGTTTGCAGCGAATTCTTGCCGGATGCGCGAAAAAAAGAATCGTCTTGAAGGATGGCGTTAAATAGTTTGAGAAAATTTCCATTGCCTGAAAGGAATAATTCATTTTCATCGTCACATTCCTGATTATGTATGGTTGTTCGTTTCTTGTCGGATACTTCATTGACTAATCGAATTAATGTATCCGACACAGAGTAAGGCGCGTGCAAGACCACTGAGGCGGGATGCAGTTTTTCAAACTCGCGGCAAAGATTGAGGCTATTATCAAATCGTTGTTGCGCATTCGCATCAAGCAAGCCAACGCACTCGACAAAGGTGTGATAATGAAGTTGTTGCTGTTGCTTTTGACGAATCGTATCATTGGTATTGCTGATATCCCCAACGGCCACGATACCGTTTTGTATCATCTGCTGTTCGGCTAGCACAATGGCTTCATCAATTTGTTCAGGAGAGCATGTATGACGGCCTGCATTCACAGAGAGCAGAAAATCGACAAGCCCTGTATGTTCTGGTATCAAGCCTTTTAGATGCGATAATTCGAGATGACAATGTGCATTGATCATACCCGGCATCAGTAGGCCTTTTAGATGCTTCGCACTATGTGTAGTCTCGTTATGAAGGATGTCTTCAACTATTCCGTCGTCTGACATAACCAATATACTTCCATCGGCGAGGAAGGAATGTCCATCAAACATAAAATCAGCGGAGTAGAATTGCATGCTGTAAAAATAACAAAGCCACTCGATAGAGTGGCTTTGAACATAGAGAATTAATTATGTATTAGTGGGCAATTGTCACTTTACGTGTAATTGTTCCTTCCGTTGTTTGTAATGACAATGAATAAACGCCATTCGCAAGATTTGATGTGTTGATGACTAATCCTTGATTGCCAGTTAAGTTAGACAACTTATTGTTGTACACAGCTTTGCCTGTAACGTCAATCATACTGATAGTTACAGTTGAGGTTGCATTCAAAGTGAAATCAAGATTTAAATAATCGTTCGACGGGTTAGGGAAGATATTTAATTGACCCGCTGCTACGATGTCCTTCACAGAGGTAGGGAAAGCCCCTTTCCATTTTCCGTTTTGAACTTCACCGCTCAATCCGCTAATCAACAGAACGTTTGCTTTTGATTTTTGCAATTCAACACCTGCAGGAACTGTCCAGTTAAACGTATACGAATAGGTTGAACCAGCAGTCATAGTACCTGGTAATGAACCCGATACACCTGTAAATCCGCCTGTAATATCTCTAGCCACATGATCATAATACATTAATGCGGCTGGCACTGTGCTAGGCAATAATTCGTATCCACCCATGACACCATTTGCACCACCGGCATAGGCATTTGCCTGATTCCAAGATGTAGCTGTGCCATGTACGTCATCAGATGTAACCACTAAGGCAAGTCTGTAATCGTAACTAGGTTTTGTAGAAACGGCCATTTTAACATCCACTTTCACTTGCAACGTATTGCCCGTAAGAGTTGGTTGAGCTACTGTCAAATCAGCTACTCCAAAATCGGCCAAGTGATTGGTATATTCAGTCAAGAAATCCGAAGGATCTGCTTCTAATTTTCTACCCACCAAACCTGAAGGATAACCACCGATCAATGGACCCATACCAGCGTCATACGTAGCTACAGTCATAGGATCGCTGTTGTGCACGGCAATCGCTACGACATCCGGATGAACTTTAACCAATGAGTCCATGAATACAGCGCCGCGAGGACACCACTGACACCAGGTGCCGGTTGCTTCTTCAAATACAGGAGTGTTGACTGGTGTAAATGTTGCACCACCGAATTCAGAGAAACTAGAGTCATTGGTATGAATGGCATCTCCTGTGTATTCAACCCACATTTTGATTGGCTTAATACCTGTTGATGTCATCGGATAATTTAGTGAGAATGTCGTTGATGTATATGGAATAAGCGAAGCAGTTTGAGGGAAACTTTGTGTGGTAGTTCCGTCGTTTAATTTTACGGTATAGCTAGTCACTGTGCTAGCGCCTAAATTCTTCACAAGACCTTGAACTGATACATTACCACCTACGGTTGCGTATGATTTGTACGAAGCAGCACTTGGTGTCGATGCTACTAACGAAAGGTCATTGGCAGGCAGTGTGGTAGCACGAATATTATTCAAATACAACAGATACATATCATTGCTGTTATTGATAATTGCGATATTGATTGGCATACCTACATACGCCGACAGATTGATAGCGTGTGTTACCCATCCCGTAGCGCTTTCACTTGGCACAGTTAAAACAGGCGCTGTAGTAAAATTGGTATACGCTCCACCAGTTGTAGATACTTTTACCATAAATCCATCAGGATAGTTGCCATCCTGTGCGAGTGCATCGAACAACAAATAAGAACCAGCAACCGGTGTGAATGATGGACTGATTAGCCAATCGTTTGCAACGCCTACAGGCGTGTAATAAGAAGTACTAACTGCAATGGTGTCTTTAGCGCCGCTAGCCAAGGTCACTTCACGGGTAATCCAAGCGTTTGTGCCGAATGCTGCGGCAAACGAGGTGTACGGGGTAAAAGCGTCACCATTATACTGTGTCCAACCTGTTGGCAAGCCACCTACATTCCAACTACCTGAACCAACAGTGACTGTATTCAGTGCACCGACATTCGCGAACGTTTCAGCTAATTGAGCATTCGCGTAAAGCCCAAGCATAAGAGAAAAAGAGATTAAGAAAAGTTTTTTCATTGTAAAATATTTTTTGGATGACAAAACTATTATTTATGATAAAAATTGCCAAAATAATTATGCCAAAAGGCCAGATTTCATCGGTTAGTCATAAAAAAACCACCTCAACTTGCATTGAGGTGGTTTTTGAATACAATAAATCGACAACAAAAAATTCCATAGCAAAGTGGACAATAATAAAATAATTGAAACAGTGTTGGGTAAACAAAAAAGCCACCCGAGCGGATGGCTTTTTACTTAATGAGATCTTATTGCTTAGTGCTGAACAATCACCTGATGGACAGATGAATTGTTTTTAGAATCAAATAGCATAACGTTGTAAACGCCAGAAGCTAGGTTATCCGTAGTAAAGCTCATGGTATTTTTACCTTCTTGCATTTTCACTGATTTGCTTTCAATGACATGACCCAATGCATCGATAAGCGTAGCTAAGATTTCGTCATTGCTTTTTAATTCAATGCCAATATTGATGCGATCATTCGCTGGATTAGGATACACATCAATTGTGCTCATTGACGCTGAGAAATCTTGCGTTGAATTTGGTGTCAATGATGTCAAATTAATGGCCTGATAAACTGTTTTATCAGCAGCTTGTATCCACGCTACAACATTCGTGTTATAAAAATGCTCAACAGAGTGCTCAATGGTATGGTTAATAACATTGGCAGTTTGTCCATCTATTGGAAGACGATAATTACCCTTGAACGTGTAGTTAAAACTTAATGAATCCCAGTTACCAATCGTTACTGTAGGTAATGCGGTACCAGTTTCAGTTGGCAGCATTTTCTTCATCACTTCAAAGAATTTTGTTTCGCCGTTTGATTTTACGTTTTGTACGGTTTCTCTTTCAAGAATAGCCACATAAAGTTTTGCGCCTGTGGCATTGAATAAAGGAGAGAATTTAACCTTCGCTGTGACACTCATATTACTTACATTAAATGTTCCTTGCATTTTGTATTGTGCAGGCAACGCTCTTTCGGCAGTATAAAGTGCATCGGTAAACGATTGCGCATTGCCATCCCAACCGCCATCTATTTCCATACGAGGAATTGAGTTAATAGCATACGGTGTATTTCTTCTGTTAACAGCTTCAGTTGTAGCATAAGGATCGCCGGTACCTGGGAAATCCTGCTGATATTTGATCGTTACGTAATCCCCTGCAGGTTTTGTATCAACAATCAAATGGTAGTTAGTATTCCCTGGATTACATGGAGGACAGGTAGAACTTGTAAATACTTCAAATAATGGAATACGTTGTACATTTTCGCTCAAGACAGAAATACTTTTTGTTTTATGGTCGTTTGTTAAATCCGCATCCACGTTAGAACCGTTAAGATTAGTTGCCCAAACATCCACTATATGTGTACCAATTGTTGCATTCCATGGTGTCGGGTGAGTGAAGCTATACGTCGATCCGGTTGGAATACTCACGCTATTGATTGTTGAAGTAACCGTTGCGCCGGCATCCACTTTATAATTTAATGAAAACGATGTAATAGTGTTCGCTCCGTAATTACGAATCGTACCAGTAATTGAATTGTTACCTATTGGCACAAATTGTTGATTCGTGATTGAATTAACACTCAGGTCATAGGCTGGTTGAGTACCAGGTGTGAATGTATAGTAGGTATTATCAATAGGTGTATCATCGCTACCAGCTGTTGTTCCGGTAGTAGAGGCTAATGAAGGTGAACCAGCGACACTAATAGCAGAAGTAGATGTCAATTGAATACCGGCTGTGATAGCGATGGCTGTAGCGCCACTCGTAGCGGCAGTACGTTGATCTACGATATGTATTTTATTGGTTGTTTCGTCAAACACAAAAGCCCAATAGGCAAAAATATTTGCATTCGCAACATTGCTGCACGAACTAAACTGCACCCAATATTGACGATTAGGTGATGTTCCGAATGTTTTTGTTACAATGTTATCATTCGCTCCTGAACAATTGACACCCCAAACACAAATTGAGTTATTAGGAATAGCACTATTTGGCAATGCAAGATTTGTTGCTGACGGAGCAGCGAGTGGTGAAGCCACATCAAATGTAAGAACCCCTGTAGAGGACACTTTGTATTGAGTTACAGCTGATCCATTGAATTGAAAGGCAAAAGGAAGTGTTTGCGCAGCAGTCCAAACAGCTGTGGCAGAAGCGGCCTGTATACTAGTCCAACCAGTTACACCAGCCAAAGGCTCTTCAACATCGGTGTTTAAACCACCTGGATTTTGCCCTGCACTGATATTAGGTAATTGCCAATACTGAGCTTGTAAAGAAGAAAAGCCTATTGAAAGGCCGATAGCAAGAAGAATTTTTTTCATGTATAAACGTTTTTATTTTGTGGTGAAGGTAGACATTTTTATCCTATTGAATTTTTATTAACAAAAAAAAATACCCGTGTCAACAATATATAGTATTTTGCGTTCAAATTGTTTGTTATGAAAAAGAGTTTAACCCTGTTTGTGCTTGTTGTCTTGAGCTTTTCTACCTTTGCTCAAACCATCTGGAAAGACACCGTTGTGTTCAATATTCCAAAAGACGGATTCGTGCATTCATTATTTGATACTATTTATAATAATGGTGCAAGTCCATTGACATTAACATGGTCAAAATCCTCAGAAAGCCTATTAACGGGCTGGAGCGGTGTTGGTATCTGCGATGCAACAGTTGGAGGCGGTACTTGTTATGGTTATAACGATCTAGCACCTCACACGCTAGTTATTCCTGCGAATGCCAAAGCCACTATAGATGTACAAATGAAGGCGCTAACCACTGCGATGGACGGATGTTCGTATGTGACTGTTACTACCAATTTCGGACCTATGACGTTCAAATACTGTGCATGGCCAACAGCGACTAAAGATTTCGACAACACAAATTTTGTCACCATTTATCCTAATCCAGCAACTGATTACGTGAATATCCTAATCAATGACAAAAAAGTTACTAGTATCAATGTTGTCAATGTGATTGGTCGTCGAATTGCCAAGTTTAACGTAGATGCGAGCAAGAATGATGATATCCGTGTACCATTGGATAAAGTAGCTGATGGCGTTTACTTGCTGCAGTTTGCTGATGCGAGTGGCAAGGTGATGGGTGTTCGCCGAGTGACTAAGCAGTAATTTAATGTTGATTAATGATAATAAAGAGACTTGCATTTGGAAGTCTCTTTTCTTTTATATGAATATTGTAATCTTTGAAGCCTCAACGGATGGCTTATCCGAAAAAAAATAAACGTCAATGAAAATAGTATCCTATAATGTCAATGGTATCCGTTCGGCTCTTAACAAGGGGCTTTTAGATTGGATCAAAACTGATAATGCCGATATATATTGCTTTCAGGAATTGAAGGCCAATCTTGAAGATATTGATACGGCTGCCTTCGAGTCGCTAGGCTATCATGGCTATTGGTATCCGGCACAGAAAAAAGGATATAGCGGCGTGGGTATTATTACAAAACTAAAACCCAATGAAGTATACTATGGTTGCGGACTTGAGCAAGCCGATGTTGAAGGGCGGGTATTGCAACTTCGTTTCGATCATTTTTATCTGGTCAATACATATTTCCCTAGTGGCAGCAGCGGTGATGAGCGTCAAGAGTACAAGATGGTATTTCTCAACGAGTATTTAGCATTGATGCAATCGAAATTTGAAATCCCGAATGCGAATCTAATTATTGCAGGCGATTATAATATCTGTCATAAAGAAATTGATATTCATGATCCCAAGGGAAATAAAGATTCAAGTGGTTTTTTACCTGACGAACGAGCCTGGATGGACAAGCTGTTTGAAGCGGGGATGGTAGATTCTTTCAGGCATATGAATACAGACCCGCATCAGTATAGCTGGTGGAGTTATAGGGCCAATGCAAGGAATAATAACAAAGGCTGGCGCATCGATTATATCAATGTATCTGAATCTATGAAAGACAAGATACGACAGGCAGTTATTCATCCCGATATCAAACATTCTGATCATTGCCCGGTGTTATTGGAACTGGATATTTGATAAGCAATAATCAATGGCCTAAGAACAACGTCACCCTTTACTTTTACTAAAACAAGATCATGTATATCTATAATGTCAGTATCAAACTACTGCCTGAAATTGAAACTGAATGGATTGATTGGATGAAAAACGAACACATCCAAGAGGTCATGGATACAGGTATGTTTGACGGGTATAGCCTGCTCGAATTGATGGATCCTGTTGATGAAGACGGCAAGACATATATTGCTCAATATTGCACAGATAGCAAAGCGCGTTATGAAAGGTATATTGCCGAGTTTGCGCCTTTGTTGCGTGAAAAGGGATATGCGAAATTCGGCAACCGCTTTATTGCGTTTCGTAGTATTATGAGACACGTTTAATTAGTCTGAAATACCTATGTATATAGACTTTCAAAAATTTGCGATGTTGATAATTTGTGCAAATCCTTTACCCGTAACGATTTCAGCTAAAATTTTATTTTGGAATCTCGTTAAACGTAGTAATTTAGCGGTTCTAAACAATTATTTAAAAACCCTAAAAACTTAAAAACATGAACAAAGCTGAATTAATTGAAGCAATGGCCAAAGCTGCCGATTGTACAAAAACACAAGCAGGATCTGCTCTTGACGGATTTTGCAGTGCAGTAACTACTGCCCTTAAGAAAGGAGACAAAGTTACATTAGTAGGATTTGGTACTTTCTCAGTATCTAAGCGTGCTGCACGTATCGGACGTAATCCTCAAACTGGAAAAGAAATCAAAATTGCTGCTAAGAAAGTTGCGAAATTTAAAGCAGGAAAAGAATTGAGTACTAAAGTTGCTTCTAGATAATTTTAGGATTCTGTAAAACAATCTAAACCGGGCTTAGTCCCGGTTTTTTATTTTTATCCATTTCATGAAACCCACCTACATGAATACCGATTGAACTTTTGCATTAGACAAGATTTCAAGCTGCTTGATATATTCTAATTACTTTAACCTTCGGCATTTAACACTCTATCGATTCAAGCACATTCAGCATATGTTGCATATCGCATTGGTATAAAATGAAAAACAATGTGCATATCTGACTGAAATGATTATATTTGCAGTTCTAAAATTTTATATCATGGGACGAGGCGACAAAAAAACAAAACGCGGAAAAATCTTTGCAGGTTCATTCGGTAAACACAGAATGAGAATTGCAAAAATCGTAAAGAAAGTAACAGAAAAGAAAGCGTAAGTTTTCTTTTTTTGTTTTAATGCCATTCAAAACGTTGGCGTATACAAGGCAATAAAAAAGAGGAACAATGTTGTTCCTCTTTTTTATTGGATATCGTTGACAGTCGTTATATCGCTGCTAATTGTACTTTTTGTTGAAGTTCTTTTACCTGTTCGCGTATCATGGTATCCGTATCCATCAGGTCTTTCACTGTTTGACAGCTATGAATCACTGTGGTATGATCGCGACCTCCGAAATGATCTCCGATGGTCTTTAATGAATTCTTGGTAAATTGTTTCGCCAAAAACATTGAAATTTGTCTCGCTTGAACAATTTCACGTTTACGGGTTTTCGCCTGCAATTTATCATAAGTAATTTCATAATACTCGCAAACCATTTTCTGTATCGTGTCGATCGTGATTTCCTTTGACGAAGTTTTTACGATATTACGTAAGACTTTCTTTGCCAAATCCAAATCAATTTCTTTTTTCACCAACGATGAATGAGCAAGTAGTGAAATCAAGGCCCCTTCCATCTCCCGAATATTATTTTGCACGTTGTAGGCAAGATACTTCACAACTTCGACCGGCAATTCTAATCCGTCATTGCGCATCTTATGTTCCAAGATTGCCATACGGGTTTCAAAATCTGGTGCTTGTAAGTCGGCACTTAATCCCCATCTGAAACGAGAAAGAAGGCGTTCCTGCATACCATCCAAATCTTTCGGCGGTTTATCGCTTGTTAGAATCAACTGCTTACCGTTCTGATGAAGGTGATTAAAGATTGAGAAGAATGCGTCTTGTGATTTTATCGCTGGTGCAAAATAATGGATATCGTCAATTATCAAGACATCGATCAATTGATAAAAATTGATAAAATCATTGATTTCATTATTTCGTGAATGTTCAATAAACTGATGAATGAATTTTTCTGCACTCACATAAAGCACAGTTTTGTTTGGATGTAGACGCTTTGTCTCATTTCCAATGGCGTGCACAAGATGTGTCTTTCCCAAACCAGACGAACTATACAATACTAAAGGATTGAAAGATGTGCCACCTGGCTTTTGAGCAACGGCCATACCGGCGCTGCGGGCAAGTCTGTTACATTCACCCTCAACGAAGGCATCGAATGTATGATTAGGGTTTAATTGAGGATCGATTTGTGATCGTTTCAGACCTGGAATGACAAATGGATTTTTAATTCCTTGATCATTACCAAGATGAATATCCACATAATTATTGCTCAGCTGAGCCTGTTGATGATTACCAGCAAGTACACGAACGGTTGCAGGATTCTTCTTATTCTGATTTTCCATCAAAATCCTGTATTCAAGTTGTCCGTTTTTTCCTAATTCGCGTTTGATTGTTTTTGCGATCAATTCGACATAATGTTCTTCAAGCCACTCATAAAAAAACTGACTTGGCACTTCAATCACCAATACATCACCTTCAAGGGCTACGGGTTTAATCGGCTCGAACCATGTTTTGTATGACTGCCAACTGATGTTATCTTTTATAACTTTCAAACAATTCTCCCATATTTTATCAAAGGTCTTTGCCATAGTATTCCTGCTAAAAAAAAATTAATTAATCAATGTTGTTTCCGAAGTTATTTCTTATCCTAGTAATGTGCATAAGATTTTCAACGGGAGAACGAAAGTGGTAATTTTTTGTTGAAAAAAAAAATTTTTATACTGTTGTTTCTTTCACTGAAATAGCAGTAAAATTTGAAACGTAGTCGTAGCCGTTTTTATTATCAAAATAAATATCTATCCGTCCGAGCTTTATGCCTGCCCAACCCACTTGATTAATAAGCACTTCTTGACTTTTAAAGTTTTTTGCCTTAAAGGGTTCGTCTAAAAAAGTATGTGTATGACCGCCTAATATCAAATCAATATTTGCTGTTTCTTTTGCCAAGATTTTATCAGAAATCTTATTGTCTTTATGTTCAAAACCAAGATGAGAAAGGCAAATAATATAATCGCAACGTTTTTTATATTTCAAGAAATACGCAGTCTCGTTTGCGTATTCAATAGGATCGTGATATTGTATAGCCCCAAATAGATGATCCGGCACCAATCCCTTCAATTCGATGCCGATGCCGAATAGGCCAATTTTTAATTTCCCCTTCTTGATGATCGTATATGGTTTTATGACATGTTCCAATATCGTCGTTGAAAAATCATAATTGCAATTCACAATCGGGAAATCGGCGTGCACTAATTGCTTCGCTAGACCTTCAATACCATTATCAAAATCATGATTGCCGATAGTAGCACATTCGTAACCGAGCATACTCATCACTTTCATTTCTGGCTCGCCTTTATAAAAATTAAAGTAAGGCGTTCCCTGAAAAATATCTCCTGAGTCTACTAAAAGGACATTCTTTTCTTCTTGCCTGATCGTAGTAATGATTTTTTCTCGAGCCAATACACCGCCAAGTCCTTGATATTTACCTCCATCCATCGGAAACGGATCAAGGCGCGAATGTACATCGTTGGTATGCAGGACGGTAAGGGCCTGTTTGGTCTGCTCATCCGCTGCAAATGCATCTAGTGGAAACTGACTAGCCGCTAGCAAACTTGAGGCAAGCACAGTTTGCTTCAAAAATTTTCGTCTGCTTAGGTCGCTTGCAGATTTACTAGTTGGGGAATATGTGGAATCGGTATGCATGGTTACTTCGTACTATTTAAATTCAATTCTGTTTGTTTCATCTGGCTTCATGTTCTGATGTTGCCTTATGTAGTTGCCTACAATATCGCGAATTAAAAGACCTGTATTGATTCGTTTCTGTTCTTTCAGAAATCCGCAATTGTCACCTCCGTTAGCTACATAATCGTTGGTGGCTATGTGGTACGTTGCTTCATTGTCAATATAAAACTGCGTAATTTCCATTAAAAGCGAACCATCTACTTGCTCAACATATACAGTATCTGAATAGGAAGCGACTAAGACTTTATGGTCGAACATCATGCGTATATTCGGTGATGGCTGATTGCTGTCCAACATCTTCACGTTGGCGTTGACCGATTCGGGCGTTGTCAACGTCACTTTTTTATACGTACAAATAAAGGGCGATTGATTGTTATTCGTACCTAAACCAACTTCAAATTTTACAGGCCATCCACCTGCTCCACCAATTGCAGTTAACCATTGCTTCAGTACACTTCCTTTTAGTGCTACAATCACCAATTCATTATCAAACGGAATCAGCTCTACTAATTTTCCTTTGGTAATAGTCCCTTTCATCACATCGGGTAAGCGAATGCCGCCCGGGTTAAATAATGCAGCGCAGCATGTCGATTGCAGTTTAATCGCTTCTTCACTCATGGCATCAGTAATTAAATTACCCAAGCTACCACCCGATTTCTCTTTATGAAAATCACCATCGGCCACCCCGATGACCTCATTCATACTTTTTGAAAGGCTGTCTCTGTATGGTTTTAGCAAGGACTCTATGGACGAAATAGTATCAGAAAAACTACTACCATTGACTGAATAAAGTTTTTCTGAATGCGAAACGGGCGTGAAGGTGGTTTTACACGAAAGAAAAAGAAGAAGAAGAAATGGGAAGAAGACGTTATTAAGTTTCATATTGGAATTCTTTCCGAAAATTACAAAATAGATTTAACTTCGTCGACTAAATTTTATTAATCATGGCATCATTTGAAACAACCGGAATACTTAAAGTAAAAAAAGATACACAACAAGTCAGTGAAAAATTTTCTAAGCGAGAATTTGTGATGACAACTGATATGACCACGCAATATCCTCAATATATCAGTATGCAACTGACACAGGATAAATGCGCTTTATTAGATGCCTACAACGAAGGAGACGAAGTTAAAGTTTCATTTAATTTACGTGGACGTGAGTGGTCAGGACCTGAAGGTGTGAAGTATTTTAATTCATTGGAAGCTTGGCGTTTAGAAAAAGTATCATCATCCTCGGCATCTTCACATGCTGCACCTACATCATCGGATGATGTAATGCCATCAACAGAACATAACGACGACTTACCTTTCTAGTATTCTTTATCAGTAAAGAAAAATCAACCATCGTTTCCTTTGTTTCACAGCATAGGAAACGATGTTTTTTATTCAGGCTTATAGTCTAACGTGAGCTTTCTGATACGTTTCAACGGACCGCTGCAGTAGCTGCTGTGGCAATGAACGCATGCATTGATGACGGCTGTATAATTTTCTTTTTGATGATTCACATCGCTCATTAGTTGCCTGTAAGCAGCCGCAAATTGTTTGGCATTATTGAAATAAAGTGGTTCGAGTACTGTTGAATCAGTGGGCTCTACAGTCCAAAAAGGCATCAAGGGATACGTAACTGAATCAACAACTTCTCCGCTATTGATTTTCAGTCTCATGCTATCGCAATAATTCGCCATATTGCGCATCATCAATGCCATTGGTTTGGGGTTGTTAGGATCCTTGATTGGATTCATGCAACTTTCATTTTCGTTGGTGGTTTCCTTCGTCGAATCTGAACAAGAAACAAGGATACAAACGCACACAAACAGCCATGCTGTAATTATTTTTTTCATTGTGTGTTGTATCATTATTTCAGAATGACGCCTTTGGCTTCAAAGACTAATTCTTTCTTTGGTTCCTTGATTGCATCAATTTCTTCCTGTTTTTTACCGTCATCTTTGGCATATTCTTTCAAGTCATCAATAGACGTAACATCCACTTTGGCAATACCATCAACGATCGCTGTTTTACCAGCACAGTCAAGCGGCATAAAGAATCCATAATCTTTAAAGGTGACGCGAATAGAACTACCGTCTGCGTTTTTGAGTTCCATCCAACATCCTTTTTTCTGACATACCGCTTCTATTTTGCCAGATACTTTACATACCAATGAAGTATCATTGCCCATCATAGCCTTAAGGCTGTCTGAAGGTTGAACACCGTCTTCTGTAATTTTTTCACCAAGGTAAAGTGGTTTGCTTGCTGCAGTTT
Organism: uncultured Bacteroidota bacterium; assembly: GCA_903881265.1. Taxonomy (GTDB): domain Bacteria; phylum Bacteroidota; class Bacteroidia; order Chitinophagales; family Chitinophagaceae; genus OLB11. Next base: position 561 of record CAIRSV010000072.1, on the reverse strand, counting down.
CAGTTTTGGTAGACTTGTCGGTGCCTGTATCTTTACAAGATGTAAAAAGAGCCGCTGTGATGGCAATGAGTAGGAATCGTTTCATGATGTTATTATTTAAGATTTCAAATATACTATTTTTCAAATGAGGACGACACTATGGGTCAATTAATTACTCAAAATCGATCCAACACCTTACGTATGTTGCTCACTTCTTGTGTATCGACTGAAATAAATGATAGTTCTTCGTGCATTGTTTCTGGCGAAAGAATAAACGGACGATGTACTCTTTTTCTGGCCGCCGTATGAAATTCAACCGCGCCAGTCTCACTGGCAATTTTCGCTACATTCATGCTATTCAATCCACTTCCAGGCATAATAATGATTCTGTCTTGCGCTAATGCGATCAATTTTTTTACAAGGCTAACGCCATCTTCAACAGAAGGATGCTGACCGCTTGTTAGAATTCGTTTACATCCGCAAGCAATAATATCTTCAAGCGCGGTTAAGGGATTCTTACATCGATCAAAAGCTCTGTGGAAAGTAACGTGCATTGGCGATGCAAGAACGGTCAATGATGCC
>CAIRSV010000071.1 GCA_903881265.1 uncultured Bacteroidota bacterium | reverse complement strand
GCCTGATAGTACACCTGTTGTGATTAATTCTGTGAGTATCGTCGGTAATGCGACTGAATATAGCATAAAGTACGTGGTTCGCACGAAAAAGGGAGAGTACTTGCAAATTTCTCCATCAGAATTAAGTAAGTAATTTCCAATGATTCATCAAAACATACACATGCTTTACTAAAGTTTGTGTGTTTGAATGTGGTTATTATAATCATATTTTCAATTCAATTATTAACTTAGCAAAAATCACAACATCAAATGATTACAACTACTTGGGAATATGATTTTCCACCTTCAATCTTGGAAAAAATCGCTGCAGTGAATGCGGAAGATCCTTCCTATGCAGCTGATGAGCTAGTAGAACTCGCAGAAGAAATACTTCAACAGATAGCAGCGGTTGGTATGTTTCAATACCTAAATTTTGCACCACAGAAAGAAGTATATAACGACTTTTTGATACAGCTGTTCAATTCCTCAGGTCACGATTATAATGCTGGCCCTCTTTTTCGATGGGCGGCCAATATGTTGAAGGAATGTCCAGTAACGCGAAGCTCTCCACGATTTAGCTTCTTTTGGGAAAAATATGGAGATAAAGAAGTGCTTAGTCACAAGGTGCATCGCCTTGCAGAACTTCGCAACAGTGTGATGCATGGCTTTTTTGTTTTACCTCCCGAACGGAATATTGAAGAAGCTGCCCACATTCAAATACTGCTCAATGAATTGGCCAACGTATCTTTTTTCGATATTGCCGCGGATTACCACTTTTTCGGTTTGACCGGATTCACGGGAAAATGGAATATCATAGAAAATGTAGATTGGAATAAACTGATGTCTGACTCACCGTTTGGAAAGTTGTGTGATCGCATTGTGCATGAACAGCAGGAGCGTTTTTGGATAGAGGAGGAAACTGTGTTTGATAAGGGCGATATTAACCATGTTCCAATTGAATTGAAGGAGTTCGTTAAATTGAAAAACCAGGGCGCCATGGCCTTATGGACACATCCGGCTGATATAGCGAATACTGATGTTTTATATGCCTCTACGGGTAATTGGTTGAAATCTTTATCTGATGTTGTTTTTGTGGGTTATGCACTGCACGACAAGGGTATGTCCTACACAGGTAACTTTCTTATGCAACGATTACTTCAAGTGCTTAATGTCCAAAACAAAACGCTCTCCAAAGGCAAAAAAGTGGAAGATCAAATTAAAGCACTCAGAAATGATTCCAAGGATAAAAAAGTAGTAGTGCTGATACAGCACTTTCATACGGCTTTGTTTAGCCCATTGCATGTTTCAAAATGGGCTAATTTTTTGTTTGAAAACAACATCATGCTCGTAGCGATAGGACATCATTATGAGCATTTTAATAGTTTCTTTAATGCCCAGAGGGTGATTGAGCATCCCCAGGTGGCGCCTTCACTGGATCAGGCATTGATTGCTTTGCGCAACTATTTGCGTTTCAAAGGACCCTCGCATGAAAGGATGGAAGAGCGCGATGATGTGCAATTACTTGAGAAGATTCTTAACACTGTGTTGAAGGAGTTAGCAACTGGGAAGCCAATTTATGCGCGACGCTTCGCCGACGAATATGAATATCACATCGAATATGTACACGAAATTTTTGCGTTGTTATACCCTTGGGTAAAAAGTTCACGAGAAGTTTTTGAAATGGATAAGGTAGATGAGTTCTTTGGTTTTCCATCGGAAATGACCGAAGTAACTCCCATATACCTTGCGCTTGGACGCCGGGATGTTAAACTAGAATACCAGCATAAAGTAATATCACTATGAACCCATTCCAACAATACTATCAACGATATGTTGAAATAAAATCAGCGCTTTCCAATGATTTGACAGAGGATTCCTTTCCTGATTTAATCTTGAAACAGCCGGCCCGCTTAAACAACCTCTTCATGGCAGGTTTGGGCATGGGGACATTGTTCTTGCGTATGGGAGCGGTTATTCAGATGAGCCAAAAACTGCATGATGGAGACACGAATAATGACGCATTGTTCATGAAGCAAGTGATGGATAACCTCCGTGAAACTTTGCCCAGCGATACGAATTGGAAGAATCTGTGGTATGCGTCTATCCAGGCAGGCAGTGTTTGGGAGGCTGCTGTCCCGAGAGACAGCAATAAAAATACTGTGCTCGATCGTTTTGTAACATTCAGAAATAAATTTGTGCATCAGTACATTCGGTTAGTTCCTGAACATTTATCAGAATTGCGGAAAGGATTGCAAATAATGGAAGAGATGTCGGCCGTTTATTGTCTTTTCGAAAGCGGCGAAATCACACTCACAGAAGGTAATTATTACTGGAATCAAAATGGGAATAATCTCGAATTACATCCGTTTGTGCAGGAAGGTGATCATGAAGGATTGCCCTATTTATTTCAGGGGATGTATGAAAATAAATCGCGGGCTAAGTTTATCAATACTGTACGCGGGGATGAAACAGTGCCTCAGCCAAATGAACCGCTGCAATCGAAATTTCAGCCCATGCAAGATGCTTTACGCGGTGGTGCAGGTCAGGTTTTTGATCACAGCGAACGGATGCAATATTATCTCGATTGTTTTGTAGGACGTGAGCGAGAAGTACAATCGGTGATGGATTGGGTAAATGGTGATTCTACGAATAACGTATTGCCAATTTATTCAGAGGCGGGCATGGGTAAGGGTGCCCTAACTGCCGGTATTATTGATGCCCTCTTGGAAGGCGATATTCCTGTGATGTATCATTTTTGCGGTTCGGGCATGGCAAATAGCCTACATGCCGTATTATATCATTTCATTCTGCAGGGCAAGAAGATGCCGGGGATGAATGGAGCTGGCATTTGGCAGATGGAAGATGAATCACTGCAAAGAAAAATGGAACGACTTCCATCACGATATTATGACGCGATAAAACTGTTTCATGATTTATTAGACACCAGTTATTCACCCACCAAGAAATACGAAGGAAAGCCATTGGTAATCATTGTGGATGGTTTGGATGAAGCTGGGGTTGCGAATAGCCAATTAAATATTTCAGATTGGTTTTATACCTATAATGACAAAGATGAACCTGAGGAAGATTGGCAATCACCCGAGTTTGTGAAATGGATTTTTTCCTACCGATCTATCGCAAATTATGGAAAAGGGGGATTTCGTTTGGACGGACGCTTTAATTTAGAGAGTAATGAATTGATGCAGCCATTGGGTGGATTGACCGAAGTCGCGGTTCGGGAGGCATTAAAGCGGTTTGACGTGTCGGAGGAATTTATTCAGACAATGATGGAGCGCGGGGCTGTGGTATGAGTGTAATTGACCCCACCTACCTCCGCAACATTTATGATAGCTTGCTGTCAAATACTTTGCACAAGGATAATGCTTCAGCTTTGCCCTTGGGGTTGGAAGGTATTTATGAAGAAT
>CAIRSV010000070.1 GCA_903881265.1 uncultured Bacteroidota bacterium | reverse complement strand
TTTACGTCAAATGGAAGAAAGGATTTCCTAATATCTTCAAGAGTGACGTTGATTATGACTATCTTGAAGTTGGCTTGTTTCAGAAACTTAAATTGGGCTTGGCCGGCATTTCCAATTATCAAATCAGCTCGGGCGAATTCCTATCACAGAAGAGGTTAAAAGCAGTCGATTACAAATATATCAGTCGGGGTAATCCTTACCTCTTCAACAATCCATTATTGAGTTTTCAGGCATTGGATTCGACCTTCCCGATATTCAGGCGATTTTATGAAGGCCATTATATTCATCATTTCAACGGCTCTATCTTGAACAAGATCCCTTTGATAAAAAAACTAAAGTTGCTTGAAGTCGCAGGTGGCGGTGTCTTGTATATTCCAAAATCTAATCTCAAATATGCAGAAGCCTTTGTGGGCATTGAGAAGATTATTCCGTTGTTCAGAGAGAAATTCAAATTAGGCGCCTATTATGTGGTGAGTGCCGCCAACAAGGCCAACAACCCGATGCAACTTAAATTCGGGTTCGATATTTTTGATAAGCGAAAAAACAGTTGGGATTAGGGCGACCGCGAATGTTTTAATAGTTGAGTTTCTTTGCATCTTACCTATGATCAAATAAGCTGCTTATTTCTGTCAAAGTGATTTATGGCCTTACGAATCAGCATTTCCAATGACTATCCATTGTATGCTTTCAATACTCTTGTTTACCGTCGATATTCGTTTAATTTTCGGTATCAAGCAAGGAAAATTGTGAGCATCCGCTTGGTTTTCGGCGCTATACAAAACGATATTACCGTCAACATATAGCCAAAAGTGCGTATTACGTGAATTGTGGTTAGCTGAGCCATATTCATCTGTTGAACGGTGCCATCGCCACATCCGCTAGATGCCCGCACTGTCCCCGACCCCCAAAAAAATAATAGTCAATTTTCTGCTATCCTCCGTTGAGAAACTAGAATAAAACATGTTTTTTTATGTTGCACACATCGCGGTATATGCCAATAGCACTTTTGTATAACAACGCAACATTTGCTTTCTAGCAAAATTCCAATCGGTATTAATGTGCAGGATGTATCTTTGCGCCCTTATCAAAATACACCATTATGAGTTATCAATATACAGTCGCCGAGCGTTTTATGCGTTATGTGCAGGTTGACACCCAAAGCGATCCGGAAGCGACTTGTTTCCCTAGCACCGAAAAACAAAAAGACCTGTCAAAAATATTGGCAGACGAATTGAAAGCCATCGGGCTTACAGATGTCGATATGGATGAATATGGCTATGTATATGCCACGATTCCATCCACGACCGATAAGAACGTTCCTGTAATCTGTTATTGCTCGCATATGGACACCGCACCTGATTGCAGCGGAAAAGATGTAAAACCTATCCTGCATACAAATTATCAGGGTCAGGACATCATCTTGCCTGATGATACGACGCAGGTCATCACCACGACCAAATATCCATATCTGAAAGAACGCATCGGTGACGATATCATTACCGCCTCAGGTCTAACCTTGTTGGGCGCCGATGATAAGGCCGGTGTGGCCATCATCATGGATCTTGTCAATTACCTGACCCAGCATCCTGAAATCAAACACGGAAAGATTCGTGTGTTATTCACACCTGATGAGGAAGTAGGTCGTGGTGTTGAGAAAGTGGATATGAAAAAACTTGGTGCCGAATTCGGCTATACCCTGGATGGTGGTGAACGCGGTGCGCTGGAAGGCGAATCGTTCAGTGCTGATGGTGCGGTGGCTGTGATACATGGCATCAGTGCGCATCCTGGCTATGCCAAAGGTAAACTGGTGAGTGCCATCAAAATAGCCGGTGAATTTATCGATGCGCTTCCTAAAACAAGTTGGAGTCCTGAAACCACCGAAGGTCGTCAGGGTTATATTCATCCGATGGCTATTGACGGTCAAATCGAAAAGACGACCGTGAAGTTTATCATACGCGATTTTGAAACTGCCTTGCTAAAAGAACATGAGAATCGTCTGGAAGCTATCCTTCAGGAAACGGTGGCCAAATATCCTGGTGCACGATATGAGTTCACCGTACACGAACAATATCGCAACATGATGGATATCTTAAACAATCTTCCGCATGTGATGGATTATGCTAATGAAGCCATGCTGCGAGCCGGTGTGCAACCCGAACAACATCTGATTCGTGGCGGTACCGATGGTTCTCGTCTTTCGTTTATGGGTATGCCTTGTCCGAATATCTTTACAGGCGAAATGGCCATCCATTCCAAGCATGAATATGTGAGTGTACAAGATATGCAGAAGGCGGTAGATACCCTCGTGCATCTGGCCCAGGTATGGGAAGAGAAGAGCTAGGAATATATCTTTAAGAAATAGCGTACCCTACTATGGAAGTGGGAATCACTTTGCCGATCTAGAATTCAGCACGTTCATAGACTGCGAAGCACTACCTTTGCGGCCATGGAAAATACTATCAACATTCCTGTCCTCCTTGAGAACCTGAAGATCAAGCAACTGAATGAAATGCAACATTCGGTGATTGATGCTGTGAACGAGCACGATGAAGTCATCGTGCTAGCGAATACCGGCTCAGGCAAGACATTGGCTTTTTTGCTCCCTATCATACAACGTCTCGACAGCGATAAAAAATACCCGCAAGCATTAATCATGGTGCCTTCACGCGAATTGGCCTTGCAAATTGACGAGGTCTTCCGCAAGATGGGCACCTCCTATAAAGTGACATTATGTTATGGCGGTCACAAACGTGAGATCGAAGAAACCAATCTGGTTGAAGCGCCTGCCTTGATTATCGGTACTGCCGGTCGTCTTGCCGATCATATCCGACGTAAGAACTTTGATGTGAGTGGCATTACCACCTTGGTATTGGATGAATTTGACAAAAGTCTTGAATTAGGCTTCCTTGACGAAATGGAGTTCATCCTAAATTCCTTGAAGAATGTCGAGAAAAAAATATTGACCTCGGCAACACAGGCAGAGGAGTTTCCGGCCTTCATCCAATTGAAGAAACCTTATACAGTTAATTTTCTCACCGACGAGGCACATGCATCCAATGCAGCCCTTGAAGTGATGACTTTACATTCACCTGAAAAAGACAAGATCAATACCCTGTTCAATTTTCTTTGCTTTGCCAATCACCGTCCTTGCATCGTCTTTTGCAATCATCGTGAATCAGTGGAGCGCGTCTGCAAATTGCTAGCGGAGAAAGATTTACGAGTAGCCTATTATCACGGCGGTATGGAACAACGCGAACGTGAAAGCGAATTGTGTATGTTCAAAAATGGCACGTCAAACATTCTTATCACAACCGACCTCGCCTCACGTGGATTGGATATTCCGGGTGTGCGTTATATCATTCATTATCATCTGCCGTTGAGTGAAGATGTCTTTACACATCGTAACGGACGAACGGCCCGTATGCATGATTTTGGTACCGCCATCTTATTGCTTTCAGAAGAAGAACGCAAACCGAATTACATTTCAACAGACGTCGCTGAAATACAAATTCCCGAAACCAATGATATCCCGTTAAAAACACAATGGACCACACTTCATTTTTCAGTCGGCAAAAAAGACAAGGTCAACAAAATTGATATCGTCGGTTTCTTATCGCAACGTGGTGAATTGAAAAAAGATGATATTGGCCTTGTAGAGATCAAAGATTTTTATGCCTTTGCGGCTGTTCGCCGAAATAAAGCAGGAGAAACATTACGTCTTGTTCAGAATGAAAAAATCAAGAATAAGAAAGTGAAAATCGGTATCGCGACATCGATGGTAAAGGAGTTGAATTAAGAAGAATAGTTTCTTTAACTGCAGATTTGAATGGCAAGAAATAGAGCAATGGCTAATAGTCTCATTCCTTTATCGCAACACCATCACATCACCTTTCTTGACATACTTCTTACCGTCGGCCATACACTTGTAACGAAGTAAATAAAAGTAGGTGCCTGTTTCCACATCGCCACCATTACGTTTACCATCCCAAGCAACTCGTTGATTCTCGGTATGCCATACTTGTTCTCCCCAACGATTATAGACAGCAAACTGATCGATCTCAAGACCGGCGCTTGTGACCAGACGCCATTCATCATTTTGTCCATCACCATTTGGTGTAAATGCATTTGGGATATACACGTTTTCGCAGCAGCTACCCGGACTGATATAGACAGTATCCTTGGTATCACAACCTGTGGCATCGGTGACATTGACAAAATACCATCCGTAGTATACGTTGCTAATTTTCTTATCAGTAGACGGCGGAATGGTTGACCATAAATAGGTATAAGGCTCAACGCCACCGCTTGCATTTACCTCAGCTTCGCCTTCCGTGCCCCAGCCATTGCATTGCAAATCCTGATGTGTGATTGAACTGGCAAACAAGTTTGGCAAAGCGCCTACAAAAACCGGTGTATCGATGCTGCAAAAATTTGTATCACGTACGGAGATAGTATAAAAGCCCGGAGCGACATCAGCAAAGAACCCATCTGTATTAATATACGTCGCAGGTCGCAAGGTATAAATCAATGGAGGCTGAAAGTTTGTCTGCACACGAATGCTTGCATTGTTCTTGTCGCAAGTTGCTTCTTGAATATCGAGGTTCGTAACGATCAACTTAGCAGGTTCGGTAATTTGCACAAGCATGGTATCGCTGCAAGACTTGTCGGTTGTAGCCACGATTGTATAATTCCCTTTCGACAGATTCTTGAATACGCCGGTTGAATTAGTCAATCCACCGGGTTGAATCGTATACGTACAAATTAATCCAGATGGCGTAATTCCCAGCTGGATGCTAGCGTCTGATTTTCCGTTACAGCTTACATTTTTTGTAGCCACAATACGTATCGTTGGAATAACAGCAGAGCCAATGCTTACAAGTTGTGTCACCAAACAACTTGCTGCGTCTTTTGCTGTCACGGTATAAAGTCCGGCTGATAGATTAGAGAAGATGTTTGACGTCTGGATTGGCCCACCATTTAATGAATATCCAATAATAAGTCCATTGACGCTATTGGCATTAATGACAATGGCGCCATCAGTACCCGGCAGACAGGATTCGGGCGAGGTCATACAGGATACAGTTGGCAAAATGGAAGGGTACACACGAATGGTATCCGACAGCACACAACCTGCCGAGTCTCTCACGGTAACGGTATAATTACCAGCTGACAATCCGAAGAATGAAAAAGACGGTTGATAGGTTGCGCCATCCAATGAATAGGTTAGTGGCCCATTTGAACTAACAGTTACTATCTGAATGGAGCCATCGCCTCCCGGATCGCAGGATTCTTTCCCCACGACATAGCCCAACGGTGCAATGGGTTGTAATTGTATGACTGTGTATGCAAAGGTTTGCTTACTGCTCAGCGGGCATCCGTCATCTTGGCAATTGACATAAAAATTATAGACACCTGGAACAGTTGGTTGAGGCATATTCCACTGAATGGTGATAACGGGATGTGGTGTGCCATTCCCTGATATCACATACGTAGAGGAGGAAGGCAAACCTGTAACACTCACTGTTACATCCTGACTATCGGCATCTGTGGCATCGATTACGAACTGCGGATTGGTATTTTCATAACAAAACGAGATTATCCTATTGGCATTGAAGGCACCAACGGTGGATGTAGGAATAGACGCAAAAGGCGGTTGATTGTTACAATTATTAAGAACCACAAGATTCATTTCACGCATACAAGTTCCAACAATAATGCCACCTCTTTTTTCTGTCACCTTATTGACAACCAACGACGTCTGAATTAAGTTGGGAGTAAAGCTCATTTGCCCACTCGATGTATTATAATTGAAGCTGCCCGGAACTGTTGCTAATGGATCAAGATACGTATAAGGCGCGATATAATTTACGGGGCCCACCAATATCCCATTCGCATCGACATTAATGCCGGGTTCAAGCGAAAATGAAAGTTGGTCACCGTCTGGATCGGCGGCCCCTTGGTTAAACTCTTGCGGAATGTTTAAACAAAAGAACGGGGTCGGAATCGTTGTGAAAATGGATGAGCTATTCGGACCGGTCATATTATTGAGGGTTGCTTGGAGTGCTATCCTACTTCCATTTTGAATATTGGTAATCGCGTTTGTTCTTCCGGCTCCTGAGTTAGCACCTAATTGACTGTTAAATAAAAACGCCCAGTTAGCTGAAGGCCCGTCGAGCACGATAGTGCCCTTATAAATGAAGCGCATAACACCTGGTATGGTGCCATTGAGCGTAACACAGGTGGTATTATTGACTTCAGACGGACAAACAGGTGTCACCTCAACCCCTGGTCCGGTAATTATGAGGTCGATAAAATTAAATGCATTATTGTCTTTGTATATTTCAATCCGTGGAATTGCACCTGGCAAGGAAGGAAATGAATTGCCGGCGCAATCGCCATATAAAGCAAGTGTAATCTCATACGTATTTCCCGAAATGAAGGTATAGCCTATTTCGCCCCCAATAATGTGGGTAGCCTTCACTGTATACGTTGTAAAACAAGCGAACATCAAACAGAGGATAAATAATCTTGGTTTCATAGTGCCTTGCAAAACTAAATATTTTCGGTCACGAAGGTGAATTAATCTTCTTCCTTACTATCTATAAACTCTATCTAGTAGTATAAAAGGCAAATGAAGATTGTATAGCGCAGCATTCAATAAGCCTATCGTCATCCCAGATTTTACATAGGAAACAAACACCCAATAAAAAACGGGACTGCTATCATCATCGATTACAGTCCCGTTTTATGTATGTATTCATTACATTTTTATCAGCATTTTTCAATCACAATAGACGAGGCACCGCCTCCGCCATTGCAAATACCTGCAACGCCATATTTGCCACCTTCCTGATTGAGCACAGAGATCAAGGTCACAAGAATCCTTGACCCACTGTTTCCTAATGGGTGTCCCATAGAAACCGCGCCGCCGTAGACATTTACCTTGGCCGGATTGATATTCAAGTTGCGCATATTCGCGACACTCACAACAGAGAACGCTTCATTGATTTCAAAAAAGTCAATCTGCTCGAATGTAAGTCCGGCTTTTGCGATTGCTTTTGTTATGGCCACAGTAGGTGTTGTAGTAAACCACTCAGGCGCCTGTTCAGCATCTGCGTATCCTATAATTTTAGCCAATGGCTTCAATCCTAGAGATTCCATTTTTTCCTTACTCATCAATACCAATGCAGACGCACCATCATTCATCGTACTAGCGTTTGCGGCAGTCACCGTTCCGTCCTTCACGAAAACTGGTTTCAATGACGGAATCTTATCAAACTTCACATTCCACGGCTCTTCATCTTTAGTAAACAATTTAGGCTCGGCATTTCGCTGAGGGATTTCAACGGCTGCTATCTCGCTATCAAACTTACCAGCTTCCCAGGCAGCCTGACTGCGTTTATAGCTTTCAATGGCATGCGTATCTTGGTCTTCACGTGTGATATTACATTCAGTTGCACATAATTCAGCGGCATTCCCCATCGGATAATTATGATATACATCAAGCAAACCATCCTTCGCGATGCCATCTTCTAATATTGCATTTCCAAATTTATTACCCCATCTCATCGTTGCTGAATAGAATGGCACATTACTCATACTTTCCATACCGCCTGCAACCACTACATCATTATCACCTAACATAATACTTTGAGCTCCCAGCATAACAGCTTTCATGCCGCTAGCACACACTTTATTCACCGTTGTACAATTCACTTCATTAGGCAATCCAGCAAATTTAGAAGCCTGACGTGCAGGCGCTTGTCCTAATCCACCCTGCATGACGCAGCCCATCAACACTTCTTGAATTTCTTCAACCTGTATGCCTGCTCTCTTCACAGCTTCTTTTATTGCGATAGCGCCTAGTTTAGTGGCAGATAAATCTTTCAATGAAGCACCAAAGCTCCCCATCGGAGTACGTGCAGCTGATACGATAAATACTTCTTTCATTCTTTGTATATTTTTATGGACGCGAATGTAAGATGTTTCTGTTGAATAATAAATTATCGCAATCTAGGCAGGATGTTCAATCGATATACATCAAGATGCATTTCGCTTGGTTGTCATCGCAACTAAACAGGGTATCTGCCTTCTGAGGAACAGCGTTTTTCTATAGATCATC
>CAIRSV010000069.1 GCA_903881265.1 uncultured Bacteroidota bacterium | reverse complement strand
TTGTTGGCCAAAGTGCACGAACAAAAAAATATCCAAGTCATCGATCATTGTTTTGTGATCGATATTATTACACAACATCATCTTGGGCGACTAGTGACCAAAGCAACGCCACATATCGAATGTTATGGTGTGTATGTGTTGAACTTGCTGACACATCAGACAGAAAAGTTTTTATCGAAAGTAACGATGCTAGCAACAGGCGGTTGCGGACAAGTGTATCGAATTACCACCAACCCTAAGATAGCAACTGGTGATGGTGTGGCAATGGTCTACAGGGCTAAAGGACGAATCGAGAATATGGAGTTCATCCAATTTCATCCAACAGCATTATACGAGCCAGGCAAACGATTTGGTCAGGCCTTTCTGATTACCGAAGCTGTGCGAGGCGATGGCGGCATATTGCGCAATAGCAAAGGAGAAGAATTTATGTCGAGATATGATGCACGTTTGTCGTTGGCACCAAGGGATATTGTGGCTAGGGCCATCGATAATGAAATGAAGGTATTGGGAGATGAACATGTGTATTTAGATTGTCGGCATATGGATATGGTTAAATTCAACGCACATTTTCCTAATATTTATGAGAAATGCCTGCGTGTTGGTATCGATGTATCAAAGGATATGATACCTGTGGCCCCGGCAGCACATTACAGTTGCGGTGGCATCAAAACCGATGACTATGGTCTGTCATCCATCGATCGCTTATATAGCTGCGGCGAAGCGGCTAGTTCGGGTTTACATGGCGCCAACCGATTGGCGAGTAATTCATTATTAGAAGCGATGGTGATGGGCCATCGATGTTACGAGCACACCTTGTCGGTGATTGATGCATATACTATCCATACAGGGATACCCGACTGGGATGCAAAAGGAACCTCAGAGCCAAAAGAAATGATTTTGATTACTCAAAGTATCAAGGAACTGCAGCTCGCGATGAGTGATTATGTGGGTATCGTGCGCAGCAATGTGCGTTTAGAACGAGCAATGAAACGACTCGATCTTTTGCATTTCGAAACCGAACAACTGTATAAAACCACGGCCCTGTCGCCACAATTATGTGAACTTCGTAACCTGATCACGATTGCGTATTTGATTGTTAAGTGTGCGCAATTCAGAAAAGAAAGCAGAGGCTTGCATTATACCGTCGACTACCCTAGTAAAAATGACTTGGTTGAGAATATTGTGTTGTAGGGAAACGATGAGTGAATAAATTTGTGACAACCATCAGCTCTTTTTGCTATCAATTTTTTCTTATCTGAGATTTCATATCTCTCAATTACCTTTGCCGCATGCAAGTATATTCTCCTTCATTGACTTCGTATCAGCGATTAAAAACCCGTGAAGTAAAAATCGGTTCGATCATTATCGGTGGCAATCATCCGATTCGTATTCAAACGATGACAACAACAGATACGATGGATACCATGGCGACAGTCGAACAAAGCATTCGCTGCATCGAAGCTGGGGCCGAACTAATTCGCATAACAGCACCAAGCAAGAATGAGGCAGAGAATTTATTGCATATAAAAAATGAATTGCGTCGCCGAGGATATGAAACGCCGCTGATTGCCGACATCCATTTTACACCAAACGCAGCAGAGATTGCCGCAAAGATTATTGAGAAGGTGCGAGTGAATCCGGGTAACTATGTCGATAAGAAAAAGTTCGAGCAAATCGAATATACTGATGCGGAATATCTTGAAGAAATCGAACGTATACGTGAACGTTTCACACCCCTTGTCTTGATTTGCAAAGAATATGGCACAGCGATGCGCATCGGCACCAATCATGGTTCGCTGAGCGATCGCATTATGAGTCGTTATGGCGATACCGCTATCGGTATGGTTGAAAGTGCGATGGAGTTTTTGCGTATTGCTCGCTCCCAAGATTATCATCAGATTGTCTTAAGTATGAAGAGCAGCAACCCGCAAGTGATGGTGCAGGCTTATCGCTTACTCGTGCAAAAGATGCATGAAGAATTCGGCGAATGCTATCCCTTGCATTTGGGTGTTACCGAAGCCGGAGATGGTGAAGACGGTCGTATCAAAAGCGCTATCGGAATAGGTACATTGTTGGCAGACGGCATCGGTGATACTATACGTGTATCATTGACCGAAGATCCAGAATTTGAATTACCGGTTTGCAAGGATATCATTTCGACACTTGCCACTACTTCGCTGAATGACAATGAACATCACGAGAATAGTACAGTGCCATCCATAGCAACCTTACCTTACTCACCTTTCGAATATAAGCGACATGAAAGCTTTGTGATTAAAAATATTGGTGGCTCACAGGTGCCTGTTGTACTGGCAGATGTCAGTAAGATTGAGCAACTTGTACCCGAGCATTTAATCCCTATTGGATATCGTTATAATGAGCAAGACGACAAGTGGACAATCGGCGATATGGCGGCAGATTATCTGTTTGTGAATACGGTGCCTACTTTTGCCTTGCCTGGCACATTGGGTGTCATTTGTTATCCTGCAATATGGCAACAACATCAATCAAATTCATCCTGCTATCCCATTTTTGAAGCAGCGCAATATCTGAATGAAACACCAGAAAACAAAAGTCAGGTACTCAACTTTGTGATGCTTGATTGTTATTCTAATGTCTATCCACCACACTTTTTAGATGTGTTGTTTTTCAAATTGAAAGAAGATAAAACCGCAGTGCTTTGCTTGAATTCATTGAATGATAATTCGATGCAGAGCATACGACGTATGTGCATGGAATTGATGATCCGACATGTCCACAATCCTGTTGTTCTTATTTCAGATAGTAATCACAACACCTTAAACGAAGCACTTGTCCATTACTCGGTCGATGCAGGTGGGTTATTGTTAGATGGATTTCTGAATGGCATTTGTCTTGGTTATCAATTCGGTCAGATTGATCAAGACATCCATGTGATGCTGAATGAAATAAACACACTCAACTCAATTTCCTTCGGCATCCTTCAAGCTACTAGAACCCGCATTTCAAAAACAGAATATATCTCTTGTCCGAGTTGCGGTAGAACCTTGTTTGACTTACAAGAAACAACCGCTAAGATTCGCGCCGTAACGAATCATCTAAAAGGTGTGAAGATCGCCATTATGGGGTGTATCGTCAATGGACCAGGTGAAATGGCCGATGCTGATTTCGGTTATGTAGGAAGCGGTATTGGAAAAATTACCTTGTATAAAAATAAAGAAGTGGTGAAGCGAAATATCGATAGTGAAGTAGCGGTCGATGAGTTGGTCAATCTATTGAAGGAACACGGAGCTTGGGTGGAAACAACGTAGTTGTCATATGCGTTCAACAACACGAAAGAAAGCTCTAGCTCTTTTTGATCCATTAATTTCAAGTGTATAATCATTCAATTTACTTTCTCATTTACATTCCTTTTAACCTTTCCTTCCTTAGCTTTGAAAAAATTTCACGTATGAAAAAAATAGTGCTCCCGATTTTATTAGTCTGCATCGTATGCGTCGTTGTTTTTTTTAATTGCAATAATGCAGGCGGTAAAAAAAACAAACCGGCTAACAAAGCCAAACATCATCTCAACATTCCACAAAGTGGCATACAAAGTATGATGGAAGAAAATACGCAAAAAATAATCGAAGGCACTGATGGCAGTGTCATTATTTTAGTGGGTGAAGTAACCCGCAAGAAAGTTGATATTACCATCAAACGCGATGACAAGATACTAGATGAACGTATCATCGCTGAAGACGATAAAATGACATTCGATTATGAAGGCAATACCTATACCATTGATCTTCGCAATATTAAAAAACCGTTGCTCGGACAAGGCAAAGCCGAGATTACAATACGATAAGAACCGCAAATAACCTTCTTCTCTCACCATTTTTTCCCTTTGTTCCTTATGTCTGCAATGCCTCCTGAATATTATATGAAACTTGCTTTACAGGAAGCTGAAAAAGCCTATCAAGCTGACGAAGTGCCTGTTGGCGCTGTTATCGTTATGCAGGATACCGTCATTGCGAAAGGTTATAATCAGGTAGAACTTTTACAAGATGCGACGGCACACGCCGAAATCATTGCCCTCACATCTGCCTTTCAACACCTTGGTAGCAAGTATATCCCAGACGCTACCTTGTATGTCACACTTGAACCGTGTGTGATGTGTTCAGGCGCATTGTACTGGAGCAAAATCGGGGCTGTGGTGTATGGTGCATCAGATGACAAAAACGGGTTTCATGCCACCTGTGCACACTCCCCGTTCCATCCTAGAACTACTATTACAAGCGGCATATCCGATCAGGAATGTGCGCAGCTGATGAAGGATTTCTTTAAGCAAAAAAGAAAATAATTCATACGGCTTAAAGCGATAAAAGGTTGGGATTAAAGCTTCGTTAATCTACTTGCCACTTGATTAATTCGCTTATTTTTGCGTTCTTCACATTAAACCCTACGTTCCAAATGAATGCAACGATTAAAACTATCTTACTGACCGTACTAACCTTATCGCTTTTTGCAATTGCTCTTGTTGAATTAAGCGGTGTCAGTTCGACGGCTTTCATTAATAAATACGGTCAAGGCGGCACAGACCAAGCGATTAATTTAAGCAAAGATGATCAGTCAAAACGTGACGAAGAAGTCAAGAAATTACCAAAAACAACCATGGATATTCCGAACACTAAATTCAATTTCGGACACATGAAAGAAGGCGATAAGGTTCGTCATACGTGGGTTGTCAAAAACACGGGTTCAGCGCCTTTGATGATTGCGAATGTGCAGACTTCATGCGGATGCACTGCACCCTTTTATCCGAAGGAACCTATATTGCCAGGCAAAGAAGGAGAGATTACACTCGAATTCAATAGTGCGGGCAAAGGAGGTCATGTACAGAAGAATGCATTGATCATCGCCAACTCGGACAATGCGCCTTTTTCTATTGGATTTGATGCTGATGTTGACAAAAAATAATCAAGCAACTACATTCTTACTATTACCAATCGAGCTTCTCAAACGTAACTAAACCCACATACCAAGCACGTTGTCACTTGTTTCCAAATTCACAAAACCGAGCCAATCAAAAGAGATGGGATTTGTTGATCATCTCGAAGCCTTGCGTTGGCATGTCGTGCGTTCGTTGCTTGCTGTGATGGTTGTGGCCGTTATCATCTTTATCAATATCGACTGGATCTTTGATACCATCATTTTCGGACCGATGCGAAAAGATTTTATTTCATATACGGGGCTTTGCAATTTGAGTCACAAGCTACATATGGGAGACGCGTTATGCATGCCGCCGCCCAATGTACAAATGCAGGTTACCTCCTTCGGTTCTCAATTCATGACAAGTATCAGCGTTTCTTTTGTCGGAGGTTTTATCGTAGCGTTTCCGTATATATTTTGGGAAATATGGCGTTTTGTGAAACCCGCCTTAAGCCCCAAAGAAGTGCGCAATACAAAAGGCGCAATCGTGTTTGTGACCTTCTTTTTTCTTTGCGGTATTTCATTCGGTTATTTCTTACTCGCTCCATTCACGTTTAGTTTTCTTTCGAATTTCAAATTAGGTGTGATCAATGCTCTTGAAACTAAACCAACACTCGACGACTATATGGAAAATATGATCGATATTATTATCGGTTCTGCTATCTCATTCCAGTTGCCCGTGATATCCTATGTATTGACAAGAATTGGGTTAGTCACACCGCGTTTTTTAACTACTTATCGCAAATACGCCTATATTATTATCCTTATTGTATCGGCCATTATCACACCTTCACCCGATTGGATGAGCCAGGCCATTGTATCCTTACCTTTGTTTGTTTTATACGAACTGAGTATTCTAATCAGTGCGTATGTCGAGAAGCAACGAATCAAGCGTGATGCCGAATTTTTCAGTAGCTAGGGTCTATTTAATCTAACACCATGTCTTCAGCGATCTTTTTAAATGAATACTTGATATCACTATCGAGCGTATGGAAGATGTCAACAATATTGTCACGTTGAAAGATGACGCAACAGCAGCGAACCCATTGCTTATTTTTTTAATACAGGTTTTTTTGTGCGGTTCGCATCAACGTCGATTTTATTTTCCCAGTTGGCTCGGATAGTAATCGCAGCTGGTAATAAGTCTACAAGTTCCGGTTGCTTTTTTTCTCCAAAAAATGAACCCGTGTCCCATACACCATTATTATTTTCATCATGAAGTAATCGCAACACATAGGTATCAGGCGACAGAAACGAAAATACAACCAACGAATCAGTGACTTTTTTTCGCGCAATCACTTGATCATTTTTCATCAGTTCCAACATTTCGTTTCCTTCTTTTTTACATTGGAGAATTAGCTTGCCATAATCACTCGTTCGTTTTGTCTTAAAGACTACATCAACTGCATTCGCTTGTAACCCTGTGCTGTCAATGGCAAAACCTTTCTTCAATACAATCTTACAAGAGGCCTCTTCAAGCCAAGATGCGTTCAGCGAAACTACTTTTCGTGTAGAATCAATGCCGACTGTAAAATTAGAATCCACCATCTCATTTTGGAAGAGTGTGATGTTGTTTGCGTTCAGCGATTTCAACGGATGATTAAACCGCAGCATGACCGAATCGTACAGATCAAACGTACGTTTGGTTTTGTTGAGCGTATCGGCGTTGATGATGAATTGTAAACGAGTCATTTCTTTTGCATCTGCCATCGAAGTGCGATTACTCATAGCAGACCTCGAAGCAGCTCTGCGTATTGAATTTGAATCAAGCGTCTCTTGTGCAACAAAACTATACAGCACAATAGGCGTGGTATCCTTCGGGTTACGTTTCTGATTATAAAAAGCGATTTTTTCATTTGACTGATCATAGCGGAGATTCGAATTCTGATCGTTCAATACATAGATAGAAAAATCCTTGTCGGGCAAATTTTTGAAAAAGAACGTGCCGGCTTGAATTTTCTGCGCATAGAGTGGCTTCTCATTAAAGAAGGCTGAATCGGGCAAGTCGGCCTTATACAAAACCACCATACCACTTGTGTCGGGCCGACCAGTATTGGCTTCAACCACACTTCCTCGCATTGAAAGTGAATCGAAATAGCTGCCTGTTGAAAACGTAAAACTAAGGTCCTTATACGCATTACTTTCTCTGACATCCTGAATGGCACTTCCCATCGAAATAGCATACGTGGTATTAGGTTCAAGCAGACTGTCTTGTATTGCTATCGTAACTCTTTTTTTATGTACGATCACTGTTGGATTTTTCTTCAGCAAGGGCGTTACAATCAGTTGATTTTGCACATCGCGAAGCTGAATAAATTCATCGAAATCAAAACGAATGATACCACCCTTGAAATTCAACGCTGAATCAAGCATACTCCTCTTTTTTAGCACAGGGGCTACCGCATCTCTCGGGCCTCCTGTTGGTGCCATAATATTAGCACAAGAAAACCAGCATAGACTGACACACAGAAATAAAAGATAATGGAATGGTTTCACAAACATATTCTGATGCAATGATAAGAACTAAAGCGCAAGAATGTATCTAGGTATAAGACAAATTCGTATCAGATAAAATTCCCTGATGATCAAATTGTGTATCTCAAAGAATAAGTTTTATATATTTGCACGCACACAATGAAACACCTTCCTACTATTCTCACACTTGGCAATTTGTTTTTCGGATGTATGGCTATTGCCTTCATCCTGCATTCGCAACCCTTTTTAAGTGAAATGAATGGCGAACAATATTGGGTCAGTGGCACTACCCAAGCGTATTATGGCAGCCTCTGTATCTTGGTTGCCGGCTTCTTTGATTTATTTGATGGCATGGTGGCTCGTTGGCTCGGTGTCTGTTCCCCTTTAGGCAAAGATCTTGATTCGTTGGCTGATGTCGTATCGTTTGGTGTGGCACCTAGTATGATCCTAATGAAAATGCTGTGGGCCTCGTGGATGCAACGACCAGATGCAATGGATATTTCTATGATCAGTGTTTGTCCTGCATTTTTACTCGCTTGTTTCGGTGCCCTTCGTTTGGCCCGATTTAATAACTCACCTGCTACCAACTCGTATTTTACAGGTGTGCCAATTCCGGCTGTAGGTATCGTGGTGGCTTCCTTTCCGTTGATTAATTTATATAATCCTCTCGGGCTCGGACTTAAAATGCAAAACCCTTGGTTGTTATACACCATCATTGCCATTCTATGTTGGTTGATGGTAAGCAAACTAAAATTATTCACCTTGAAATTTTCAACGTTCTCTGTTAAAAAATACTGGCCTCAATTGAGTTGGTTGGTGCTCACGTTGCTTGCCTTGCCTTTTTTACAAAGCCTCGCGATTCCGTTTTCATTTTTACTCTATATCCTTTTATCTTTCGCTTATAAACACTCCGAAGCATGATGTACACAGCTCATATCAATGTAATGCCTTTATCTGAATTATTAGATCCGCAAGGAAAAGCGGTCAATAGTAGTCTCCATAATCTAGGGTTGGCTGCCATTCAGAACGTCCGTATCGGAAAGCATATCACCCTTAGCGTTGAAGCCGAGAGTCAAGATGAAGCGCATGCTATAGCCGAAAGTGCGTGCCAAAAAATCTTATGTAACGCGGTTATGGAAACGTACGACATCGTGATAGGCTAAGCCACACAAAACTGGTGCCTTGCCACTGATGGACTGCTTACAATCACTATTTTAACCCCACGCCTTGTGCTTGTTAAGATAGTTTGGATTTATTACCTTTATCCTTACTTTGAATCTCCATCGACATATCCCCTTCCTGAAAGAAGTATTAAAATATTCTGTTTCGGCTTTTGGCGGACCACAAGGACATTTTGGTATGATGACAAAAACATTCGTTGAAAAACGGAAAGATGTCACATCAGAAGAGTTAGTTGATTTTATGGCGTTTTGCCAAATACTGCCGGGCCCCTCATCCACACAAACGATTACATTGATTGGTTATAAACGTGGTGGTTTCCCTTTGGCTTTACTCACCTTGCTTATTTGGATATTGCCCGCTACCATTATGATGACGGGTCTTTCTTTCTTGATTCAGTATTTCGATACCAAATCGATTGAAACCAATTTATTCAAATTTATTCAACCGATGGCGGTGGGTTTTTTAGGCTTCGCCTCATTCAAAGCCATGCGCATTTCGGTCAATCATACCGCCACGTATATCATAATGTGTACAGCATTCTTGATCACCTTTATTTTTCGATCGCCGTGGCTATTTCCTTTACTTATTATGGGAGGCGGCATTGTAACAAATTTCAGCAATCAACGAATTCCAGACACACATACACAACGCAAGCCTGTCAAATGGGTTAATATATGGTGGTTCTTGATTGTGTTTTTAACCGCGGGAATATTATCAGAGGTGGCCCGCTTGCAGCATTGGCACTATGCAAGAGCCTTCAATCTGTTTGAAAACTTCTATCGTTTTGGCAGCTTCGTTTTCGGGGGTGGCCATGCCCTGATGCCTATGATGTATGAACAGTTTGTGGCAAGGCCAGCACATTTACATTTGGGCACTTATCTTAGTGCGTCTGAATTTCTGACCGGCGCCGGTATGATCAATGCCATTCCCGGTCCCGTATTTTCAATCTGCTCGTATGTTGGCGGTTTGAGTATGAGTCACTTTGGTTGGTACGGTCATTTGCTAGGTAGTGTGGTGGCTACAGTCGCGGTATTTCTACCATCCATCCTACTCTTATTTTTCTTCTTCCCTATTTATCAGAATCTAAAACAATACACAGTAATCTTCAGAGCGTTGGAAGGAATACATGCCGTAGTGGTCGGTATTATGTGGGCATCAGGATTCGTTTTGTTCAATTCAATACAATTTGAATGGACCAATTTGGTGGTGGTAGCCATCACGTTCTGTTTGCTGATGTTTTCTAAAATTCCGGCTCCGTTAATGGTATTGGCGTGGCTATTACTCGGATGGGCCACTTAATAGGTAGTCTATCCAAACAAGAATCAACTATTCGTTAGACGAGTTTGTCGCAACCTTATTTTTTTTAAATACCGCCAAATAAGACAAAGGTCTTGCGAAGGGTCCTTTTTGAGAAACAATAAATTCGTAGTTGCCACTTTGCGGACAAACAAATGAAAATTCGGTCCAGAATTCGTGTTCCCGTTTCACTTTGATTCGATCCTGTACCAAATCACCAACTCCTTCCTTAAAGAGTGTGGCTTTTACTTTGGTGGAACTTGGATCTCCGATAAAACAGAAATGATACCAAGTACCTTCCATCAATGAAATATTCAGCAGCATATCAACATTATTCCTCAGGTGCAGCTTTTCCTCACGTACGATACGAAACCCATTCGTTAATGCACGGCCTATCAATTCATCAATCTTAGCATTATAGCGCGTTACATTCTGCGCCATTTCAGGTGTGATTTGCTTGGATTGCGACTTACACTGCAAGCATGCAAACAAGAGAAGGAAGAGCGGCAGATAGGATAGTGTTTTCATTGCTATTGCAAAATAGGATTTCTTTTTTTTAGACCACATAGAATCTTGATAAAGTTGAAAATTTAACCCATGAAGAAAAAGCCCTACCGATTATGTACACTAGACGCTTACCATAAAGAAGGCAATGTGAAGATTGACATCCTACGCTTGTTTGATAGGCACAAAATGATGTGACTCATGATACCTATGCTGGCAGCTGCGTAGCGCGTGACACTGCCATTTCCCTCGTCGAGACAGGATGCAAGAAGCGGTTTAGAATCAATTGCTTAAAAACGAACAATCAAACTTACCTTGATTCTTCAGTCGATGGCAACACTGTGTCTTTCTTACCTAATACCACCGCTCCGATCATAGCACTCAAGAATAAGACACTAGCAATTTCAAACGGGAAGACATAATCGGTAAATAATTTCTGTCCGAGATTTTTAATCAACCCAATATCAGTCGACTCGATCAGGTTGATGTCTCTACCTTCTAATCCAGTGAACGACGATTTCAATGCAGCCACAAAAATCAATAACAAGGCGCCACCCGATATGACGGCAGCAAACTGTACCAGAAAATTCTTCTGCGGTTCGGTATCACTATTAAGATTCATAAGCATAATCACAAACAGAAACAGCACCATAATAGCACCAGCATACACGATGATATTAACGATTGCCAAAAACTGCGCATTCATCATCACATAATGCGCTGATATGCTGAAAAAAGTCAGAATCAAAAACAAGACACTGTTAATCGGACTGCGGCTCATAATTACACCCACA
>CAIRSV010000068.1 GCA_903881265.1 uncultured Bacteroidota bacterium | reverse complement strand
GGATTAGAGATTGACGGAAGAGACCGCACATAACAGTGCGTAGAAAACAAGCAGGGCTTTCTAACTGTTCGATCAATTATTCCTTAATCAGCATTGGTTATTACATTCAGCTGATTCTCTTTAATTTCCCTGCCTGCTTCTACCCACGGAACGTTGTAATGAAATACAATGTTGCACAGCCGAAAGCCTTATGCAAAATAAACAAAGCGTTTGTGTTTAGTGATGCCTTTTACGTTCCACTCGTTTTAAGGCAAGGTTACTGACAGGCGCTACAATCAATGGATATTTTTCGACTTTCACATAGGATGAATCCAAGCCGAAACCTTTTTCTTCACTCAGACTGAATTTCTTAAGAAGGAAATACAATTTCATCACCACGCGTTCAAACAATGGCAGATCATTGTCGTGAGAAAGAAATTTCTCCATCACAATAAATTTCCAGTCGCCCGCTACCTTGTTTTTTTGTAGCGAGGTATAACGACTCGTAATATTTACTTCTTTATTGGCTACCATTTCATCGATGACTCTTCTGAACATTAAGTTGATTCGTTGTTCTTCACGGAATCCTAATCGGAATTCGATTCGGATAATTTCATTTGGAATGACAGTATCCACAATGTATTCTGATTTATAAGGTTCGTCTACTACATCCACATGAATGAACCAATAAATATCAGCACGCTTTGGTTTTTTATTGAGGATCGAATACATAATCTTATGCTCAATCTCTCTTGGATTATTGGCGCTCGTGAGATACACCAAGTGCGTGGCATATTTAGGAATACTCAGATCATTACTAAGTTCCTGAAGTTGATGCACATGATCATCCATCTTGACAAATTCGACATACCTGTTTTTGATCTTACGCGATTTGAACCAAACAAACATGATGCCAAATAAGCCACCACCTAATAGCAATGTAACATATCCACCATGCAAAAACTTGTTCAGATTCGCAATCAGAAAACAAGTTTCTATCGACAGATAAACCATTAAGTAGATAATGATAACTGGCGACTTTACGCGATGTGTATAGAGGAAGGTGGCATAAAGCACGGACGTCATGAGCATACACAATGTAATAGACAAGCCATACGCGGCTTCCATTTTTTCAGATTCACGGAAAAATAATACAATGGTGCAGCAGCCCACAAAGAGCATTAAATTAATGGCGGGGATATATAATTGTCCTTTGGCATCCGACGGATAATTGATTTTTAATTTGGGCCATAAGTTCAGTCGAAATGCTTCTGAGATCAAGGTGAACGAACCGGATATCAAGGCCTGACTTGCAATAATGGCGGCTATGGTTGATATTGCAATGCCAATGTACAGAAAGCTATGAGGCATCAGTTCGTAAAACGGATTGGTTAGGCCGTCATTGGCAAGACCTACCAATGTCTGACCAGATTTATGAGATAGTAGCCACGCACCCTGACCGAGGTAATTTAGAATCAAACACGTCTTGACAAAAATCCAGGATATCCGGATATTGTTTTTTCCGCAGTGACCTAAATCAGAATATAATGCTTCGGCACCCGTTGTGCAAAGAAAGACTGCACCCAACAGTAAAAAGCCTTTAGGGTAAGTAGTCAGTAATTTTATAGCATAATAGGGATTGAATGCTTTTAAAATAACCAATGTATCATTGATATGCATTAAACCTAAAATAGCCAGCATACTAAACCAAATGAACATAATGGGCCCAAATAATTTACCAATCGAACTAGTGCCGAATTGTTGCATAAAAAATAATCCAGCTAAAATTGCCAATACGATATTGATTGTTGTTGTCTGACTTAAATCTAATCCTTCAATAGCTGATGTGACTGTAATTGGCGGCGTGATGATACCATCGGCTAATAAGGCAGCACCGCCTAACATAGCAGGCACCACAGCCCACTTGGCGTGCCGTCGTACAAGTGCATATAACGAAAAGATACCACCTTCGCCATTGTTATCTGCTCGAAGCGTGAGCATCACATATTTGATTGTCGTTTGCAAGGTGAGTGTCCAAATGATACACGAAATGCCACCGATGACTAGTAGGTCAGTCACAATATTGTTTCCAATGATGGCTTTGATGGTGTACAGTGGAGACGTTCCGATATCACCGTAAATGATTCCTAAGGCTATGACAAGACCCGCTAGAGATGCTTTACTTAACTTATTATGTCCACTCACGTTAACTATTTTTTGGAGCGCAAAGATAGAGGATAATAAAATTGATTTATACATAAATTCTAAAATTGGTGGACACTTCTGGGAGTAGAATTTCAATAGCGGTCTCATCTTTTTTCTCTATTTTTAAACTCTGATGAATGTATATACGACACTGACTGTGCTGCTCTTGTTTCTGTTGGCCTGCACAACACCTCCTTCCGATAAAAAAATATTCAGGATGAATCAGGTGCAGAATGTCGAAACACTAGATCCTGCTTTTGCCAAAAATCAATACATTATGTGGCATGTCAATCAATGCTATAACCGGCTGATTGAGTTTGATGAGCATATGAATCCACAGCCTTCGCTTGCCAAATCGTGGTCTATTTCAGACGACCGCACCGTCTATACGTTCATCCTTCGTAATGATGTTTTCTTTCATCATAATCCTGCCTTTATAGGCGGTGTGGGTCGTAAGATGACCGCTAGCGACGTGGTTTATAGTTTTTCTCGTATCATCGATGAGAAAACAGCATCGTCTGGCGCGTGGATATTTAATGATCGTGTGGATAGTGTTCGACCTTTTGTGGCTATCAATGACACCACGTTTGAAATGCATCTTCTTCGACCTTTTAATCCGATGTTGGGTATCGTCAGTATGATGTATTGTTCAATCGTACCACACGAAGTGGTTGAGAAATGGGGTAAAGATTTTCGTTCACATCCATGTGGTACCGGCCCCTTTGTATTTCAAGATTGGGAAGAAGCCGTGGCTATCACGTACCGCAAGAATGAACATTACTGGGAGCGCGACAGCGATGGTCATCAATTACCTTATATCGACGGCATTAAATTCTCACAGGTCGATAGCAAAGCCACCGAGTTTTTATTATTCATGCAGGGGGATATCGATTTTATGAATAGTATCGATGCGGTATTCAAAGATCAAATTTTAAGCAAACAAGGTGAACTAAAAAAAGAATATACATCGAAATTCCGTTTGCAAAAACACGCGTACCTCAATGTCGAGTATTTAGGCATCTTACAAGATGAAACAAAAAACACCGACACGATTTTATTGAATAAGAAAATTCGACAAGCTATTAATTATGGTTTTGATCGAGCGAAAATGATTACCTATATCCGCAACAATATTGGTGTACCTGCCAATGCTGGCATCATACCAATTAGTTTGAAAGGCTATGATAGCAATCTTGTGAAAGGCTACTCCTATCAACCTGAGAGAGCAAAGCAGTTATTGGCTGAAGTCAAGAAGGCAATGGGTTATATCCCATCAATCACGTTGTTGTCGAATGATAATTACGCCGATCGTTGCACCTTCATCGCATCACAATTAAAGGACATAGGTCTTGATGTGAAAATAGAAATTTTGCAACCTTCCTTATTGCGCGAACAAATGAGTAATTCAAACGCCAATTTTTTCTGGGCGACATGGATTGCCGATTATCCCGATGCTGAATGTTATCTCACTATGTTTTATGGAAAAAATACGGCACCGCCAAACTATACCCGTTTCAAGAATGAAGCATTTGATAAGCTTTATGAACAATGTTTGGTTGAGCGCGATGAACAAAAGAAGATTGCTGCATTTC
>CAIRSV010000067.1 GCA_903881265.1 uncultured Bacteroidota bacterium | reverse complement strand
GTAAGGCGATGTAAATAAAGGGTCATTAAAAAACAAGGTATCATTGCCTGTTGGCGGGAAAATGCTAATGAGTGAAGATATATCAATCGCACTCGGGGCACATGCAAATCCAGTGTAAATTGGTAGTGAATACTGTGGGATTGAAACTACCTGCAGATACATTGTATCAGACGTAGCACATTGCAAATTATTGGCATAGGAATAGTATACTTTTGAGTAAACCACATTGGTACTGCTCGTGTCAGTTGCAGGCGTTAAAATCGGGGACAACAAATATTGATCACCATACCAATCAACATTGGCAGCAGGCCATAAACCTCCCGAAACAATGCTATTACGTGAAGGCAAATCAAAAATAGCATTATTAGCGCCCACTGCATATTCGCATTTCATCATCGAATCTTGAACAGCCGTTGGTGTAGGCTTCACTGAAAGTCTAACCGGAACCCTGCAATTGGTCAATCCAAGACAAGCCGCATAAAATGTATACAAACCAGGTACATTTGAATTGTTCACCACTGCATTTGAAAACGCTAACGGATTAAAAGGTGTCAATGAATACAGACTCGAACCTCCTGTCGGTACATCATACCAAGAGAATGCAGGTGGTACATATTGATAGTAGATTTTTAAGCTCGCAACGGTAGTCCCTGATGAATTGATTGAAATGTCAGAAGCGCCTGCCACGTCATTGAAACTTTCCCAATAACCGATATTAATAGGTGTGCCTGGCGTTGCCATGAAACCGAGTTGAGTTGTAGCAATCGGTCGTGTGTAGGTATAATTCGTTGCACCTGCACTCGTTGACCCGGGCGCGGCGACGCCACCAGAGTAGGCTGCAGCAGGATTCGTAGTGTATAAATTAAAGCGCATTTCGCTCGTCCACGAACCAGGCTGCGTAGCCAGATTTGTAATTTTCAAGACGGCTGAATTAATTTGAGCACCTGCGATAAGTGTCGGTACGATTCCAGTTGCAAACTGACAAGCAGCTGCATCATTCGCTCCGTCACTGCAAGGTCCTGTGATATTGAAATTGATGGTCACTGAATCAAATAAAGGTGCCGAACATCCGCCGACGGAAAGTCCCTGACCGAAAGGCATTGAACTATATTGACATAGCGCATAATCGGGCCCGGCTGTGGGTCGATAATTATTAATCACAATGGCGTTCGGCAAGGAATCATTACTGAGTGAGGCGTTACCTACTGTTGGACAACTAACCACCGCATTGATATAATAGAAACCGCCATTAAACATATTAACATTATTGACTGTAAACGTTAAAGGTGGTGCTCCTCCTAATCCAAAAAGTGTCGGCGAGCCTAACACGCCGCCAATCGTTTGAGAGTAAGTATTCGTTCCGGTAGGACCGGCTACAGTAAACGTTACCGTTATTGGATGAATAAAGGTGCTGATATTTGTTGACCCGTAATTATAAACTGTTGCCGAAAGGGTTTGGAACGAGTCGGTACACGCATTTCCGATTGGTGCGACGATAGCCGACAAGGTAGGATCAAATGGACCTGCTGGATTGATGTTTACAATATAATCTTCTGTTTCTCCCGAACCCATAGCCAGACAAGGATCTCCTGAACCGTTCTGATTCAATGCCAATCGACTTCTGACTCTCATCCTTGTTTGGCCAGCCAACGCGGTAAAAGGAATGGGAAAAGTAATTGAACCTGACAGACTGTTTGTATAAATCTGATTCCATTCAGAAGGTTCAAACACCGTATTATGATTATAATCAATCCAAACGGAAGTAATAGCATTAGCATCCGTTGTCATTGAAAAGGTATACGGATTACCAGCGGTAAAATTTGCGACTGGTGTTGTATAAAAATTGTAGTTATTAGTACCCGTGCACCCCGGCGTGGTATTATTTAATGTACCGAAGGATACATTGGTAATACAAGCACCTCCCAAATTCGTTGGCGTGCAGTAACAAGGCGATGTAGCTGAAAAAGCCTGTACAATGACAACCGGGCTAGTAGCCGACGTATTTGTAAGTCCTGTTGCAGTGCAAGTCACTATGCATCTATACCAACTAGTGCTTCCAGCTGGAGGATTGTAAATCAATGGATTCGCAGTTCCAATATTAGTCCAAGGACCTGTAGGTCCAACAGTCGAACGTTGCCATTGATACGCTAGTCCACCTGCAACAGAAGCGCCTGTCAAGCTTAATGTAACAGGATCACCGGGACAAGGGTTTGCGGGCAATGCGGATGCAGTTCCTGCTACAGGTGTTCCCGTACAAGGATTCAATGCAAGAACCTGAATATCATCGACTCCCCATCCATTAATATTGTATGAATTGGGGCCATATGGTCTAAACCTGACTTGAAAATTCTGACCAGCCATACCTGGCAAAACGATGTTAGTTGGCGCCCAGTTAAGTGTTCCAGCAACGCCTGCGTTTGAATAGTTCGTCAATAAGAACCATGATCCAGAACCTACCGTCTTATATTCCACTGCAAATTGTTCTAATGTTGCGGTTGAGAAATTATTCAGTTGAAATTTATAACTTAAAAAGACTGACCCTCCTGCATAGGCAGTGGCGTTAATAACAGGTGTGACTAACTCATTGCTATAATTTGTAACGGTTGGTGTCCAGTTGAAAAACGCATTTGGTGCAACGCCGCCGGTGGGTGTGTATTGCGCTCCAACTGTCCAATTTGATTGACCTGCTGGAAATGTCCAATTGTTTGTGGCAAAGCTACTTGATGACCAATCCTCAGAAAAAATGATCTGAGCTGAAGAAAACTTACCGACACTCAGCAAGCATAAAGACAAAACAACACGTAAGAATAATAACTTTTTATTCATTTAAATTTAATTTATAAGTAAAAGTGAGGAGTAAAGATAACTTTTTTCACTAAAAAGCAAATGTTGTGGGATATAAATATCGGAAAAATTTTATCACGTCATTGAAGCCACCTATTTTTCAATATGGCAGACTAGAGAATAAACCAGACTTAGGTTCTTTACGCTAAACACAACAAGCAGCAGCACAGTAAGGTATTGGCAGACTTAGAACGGGAAAAACAACAATGTAATGACGGAATAATTCATTCGATTGAATATCATATTAATCCAAGCAGATGATAACTTACAAATTGATTATCATTACTTTTGTTGTTATGATAAAATCGACGACTAGCATCAGAGTACGATATGGAGAAGTAGACCAAATGGGGTTTCTATACTATGGCAATTATGCCTTATTTTATGAAGTAGCGAGAGCTGAAATGATTCGTGAAGTGGGCTATCCATATAGTGAAATGGAAAAAGACGGCACCGTAATGCCTGTTGTGAAAATGAACTCGAAATTTTTAAAACCTGCGTTGTATGACGAATTAATTACAGTTGAAACAACCATGACTGAATTATTTAATCATCCATTCGTTACCTTTCATCATAAGCTATATAACGAAAAACGCGAACTTATTAATAAAGGCGAGGTCACACTTACTTTTTATAATCCCGTTACACAGAAACGAGTGCCTATACCAGAGCGACTTAGAAAAATGCTGGAAACTTATTTTCTTACATAAGCGTTCATTTTCAAGTCTGCGAACGTGATTGACTATTCGTAGGTTGTTTACTCTCAAAGCAATTTTTAAAAGAATTTGCAAATCAAGTAATTGTACTTTACTTTTGTCGTCTCATAAAATACATCATGGATAAGCATAGCGAATTTATTGACAACCCTGTAGATATCGAATTAAATAAACCATCGAAATCCCGTTTCTTATTCTTGTTAGGATTCTTCGGATTATTCATTTTCTTCATCGGTTGTAATTATGGTTTGTGGACTCGTTCCTATAAAAGTACTGAAAAGATTGAAGTGCCTGAAAGCACTCAGTACACTCCCAAATACAAATAAGCACCATGCGCTGAATACCCGCCGACAGAGCGACTTCGGCGTGGGTAAATCCTTTGTGGACCCGATAGGAAATAGCGCG
>CAIRSV010000066.1 GCA_903881265.1 uncultured Bacteroidota bacterium | reverse complement strand
TTCATCAGCAGTCAGTTTGTAATCAACGATTTTCTCCCAACCATTGCGACCAACAACAACAGGCACACCCAAACAAATATCTGATTGACCGTATTCGCCTTCGAGCGCCACGCAACAAGGAATCATTCGCTTCTCATCACGCACAATACTTTCAACCAACATTGCGCCAGCAGCTCCAGGTGCGTACCAAGCACTTGTCCCTAATAAGTTAGTGAGCGTTGCACCACCTACCATCGTATCGGCCGCCACTTTATTCAGCGCTTCTTCATCTAAGAAATTAGATACAGGCATGCCCATATACGTGGCTAAGCGTGTCAATGGAATCATCGTCGTATCACCATGACCGCCAATCACAGCAGCCTGCAAATCATTTGGCGAACAATTCAGTGCTTTGCTGAGGTTATACCGAAAACGCGCGCTATCGAGAATGCCACCCATTCCGATGATGCGGTTTTTAGGAAGGCCTGTACTCTTCAAAGCGAGATACGTCATCGTGTCCATCGGATTAGAAATCACGATGATGATTGCATTCGGTGAATGCTCAAGAATATTCTGAGCCACTGATTTTACGATGCCCGCATTGATACCAATGAGTTCTTCGCGCGTCATACCTGGCTTACGAGGAATACCAGAGGTAATTACTGCCACATCGGTATTAGCGGTTTTAGTATAATCGTTGGTGCTTCCAGTGATTTTTGTGTCGAAACCCTCAAGTTGAGCGGTCTGCATCAGGTCCATAGCCTTTCCTTCGGCAACGCCTTCTTTAATGTCTACAATGACTAATTCGTCACAAAGTTGTTTACGGGCGATATTATCTGCACAAGTTGCGCCTACGGCACCTGCACCTACGACTGTTACTTTCATAAAAATATGTTTTGAGGGTTTAAAAAGTGCGGCAAAGGTAAAGCAGGCAAATGAAATTTCTGAATAATTCATAGCATATCATTTCAGAGAAATAAAATGATGCCGAAACCGAATCATGAAGCCCCCTTGTCAGATACAAGCAACCCACGCCATCTACTTTTTTATGCATGCAAAGAATGTTATGTCAATACAAGTATAACAAGATAATAGAACGTTCAAAAGATGGCGGAAAAATAGGCACTCCTTACGCCTTCGCATTCACGTCTTCCCATACTTCATTCGCAAACTTCTCCAAGCCTGGGTCGCGCGCGCCCATCAAAAGCAGCACGGTATTTTCGATTAATGCGGGAATCAGTTGACTAAATAATTCGGCACGATCCTCAACAAAAAAGGCATGAACACCCTTTGCCTTGAGATCGTTGATAAGGTCAGCCGCCGAAATATCTTTCACCGCCGTGCCTCCAGCATAATAAATTTCACTCATCCAAATCTCATCCTGTGGTCGAAGAGTCGCTGTAATCTCAGCTATCAACTCCTTACGAATAAATCGCGTGGGACCATAACCATGAGGCTGAAACCAAGCCACCAACTTGTTCGCAACGGGTTGACAAGCTTTGATCGATGCTGCAATCTTAGCTGGATTATGGGCATAATCATCGATCACCGTTACCCCATTTTTTTCACCTAGCAACTGATGTCGACGATAAATACCGCCATACGTTTTCAAGGCATCAGCGCAGGCTTGCAGACTCACACCCAACAGATCAGCCACAGCGATACACGCTAGCGCATTTTCCATATTATGCCGCCCTATTGTAGGGATACTAATATGCACATCCTTCACATCAAAACATATTTCGAATCCTTGCTGCGAAAAATTGCGTCCTTCGAAGCGTGTACCCTCACCAAAATCATGGGCTATGTTAAGCGAAT
Source organism: uncultured Bacteroidota bacterium (assembly GCA_903881265.1). GTDB lineage: Bacteria > Bacteroidota > Bacteroidia > Chitinophagales > Chitinophagaceae > OLB11. The sequence goes on along the minus strand of CAIRSV010000066.1, from coordinate 8,674 downwards.
AATTTCGAGCCAAGGGATGCGCATGGTTAACGACAAATTGCTTACGTGTATTTGTTTGAAACGTTTGAAAAATAACCGCTAGTTCATCCAGTTCTTTATGATCCTTATCGATGCTTAACAGCAATCCTATTTCCGGTTTGTAATTTACTAAGGTGCCATCGCTTTCATCCGCTTCTATCAGCAACCAATCACTTTGTCCGCAGTAGGCATTGCCGATTTTACCTTCTTGCTGCAAGCTCACTAAACCAGCGCCTGTGATTAGAGAAGGACTGATGTTATTTTCATATAATAGATGAAATAACATCGCAGTCGTTGTTGATTTGCCTGACGTACCTGCAATCGCAATAGTGCGTTTGCTTGCGCAAATCTCAGCCAATAATTCGGCTCTCACCACAATGGGAATATTCAATGCATTAGCTTTGATAATCTCAGGGTTTGTATCTTCAATTGCTGTTGAGATGATGACCGCTTCAGTATGTTCATCGATACCACTGCCATCTTGCAGATAGCATTGTATATGCTCACGCTCAAGTTGCGCTTTGATATAATCATTCTCAGGTTGAGTAAATAGGCGATCACTGCCTTTCACTGTTTTGCCATTTCCGGCGAGATATTGAGCGATCGCACTCATACCGGCACCGCCGACACCGATAAAGAAAAAATTAGTCTTGTGTAGAATGTTACTCATATGTGTTACGGATAATTAAACGGTCCGGGTAAGATCTGTTTGGGTTCGTGATAAAAATGATTTCAGCATCGATAGCAGTTCCTTATACTTGCGTTTACTTCTAGGAAATATATTCGAAGTTGAAATATGACTATTAATAAGAATGGTATTATCTATAGCAATAAATACGACTATTTCCTGTTCGTTGCCCTTGCCGTTCATCACGCTGTTAACTATCAATACATCCGGATAATTCGCAATCGTATGATGTCGTGCTTGCTGATGGATAAAAAAGGATTCGAGCAGACTGATATTATCGGCTGTACGTAAACCGGTATGGAACTTTTCAAAAAAAAGCGATCGCACATACCGTATCATGGCGAATGTTATAATCAATCCTGAAATGGAGAATGGAAAAAGCTGAGGAAATATCTTGCTTCGCGCAAATGTTCCAACCTGAAGCAATTCATAATAGATGAACCAATAGACGCCGATGAAAAAAATGACGAACATTAAAGGAACTACTTTGCGAAACGTATTGATAGGATACCGCAGTTTTCGTCGAATAAAAGCTACATCATCATCACTTAACACATTTGACGTTGACGGAGGAGGTAGTTGCGATGACATAGAAAATTGATTGGGCAGTTCACACAAATTAATTCGTTCTTAAGTGATCAAAAAGCACACAAACTTACGGCGTAAACAAGGCTTTTTTTGCTTCGCGATTGATGGCTTCAAGTGCAATAGCTGTAGGTAATTCAGCTTCATCAGTCAATACGAATTCGGTCAGCGCTTTGACAAAAACATTAGCCGGAGACCCCATCGGGATAGAAGCACCTACCCTATTAATCATCGTAATCTCTTGCTCCTTTACAGAGGTAATAGTTTGCCATACTTCATGTGATACATAAATTTGTTGCGATAAATTATGCTCGTATTCGGCACGTATACTTTGCACCATGGCCAATTGCAAATCCTGGGCCGTCGAATCTTGTGTATAATACCGACCAACCATGGCGTTAGGATGCATACGCTCAACAAAAATCGAAAGACGCTCATAGGCTTGCAAACGCATCTGCAAGGTGAGGTTTGAATTTTGCTGAAAAATAGACAGCTGTTTCCTTTCGATTTCCTTCACCAAAAATTTATTCACGATCAGGGTCGTGGCAATCAGCACAACGATAGCCGGTAAAATATATTTCAGTATTTCTAACAATTCTTGCACCATAATGTTTACATAAAAGTTGACGACAAATATACACAGAATAAAATGTTTCGGTCTATATTTAACGCCTATGAACAAACTACTTTTCACGTTCTTCTTGAGCCTGATTACGCTGTTATCAGTTGCCGGAAATCATACCGGCATCTATAGCTACAATAAGGGATTGAACAAAGCGAGTGCAACACTTTACTTGAATCAGTTTAGTGAAGACACTGCTTTTTTTATGCTTGAAGCCATGTCGGGCATGCCTGATTTTTTCATGAACGATGCGAAAGGGTTTATGCGTGTCACAGACAACGCAGGCGTTTATCAACGCAAGGATTCTTGCCGTATCGAATTTACATTTACACCTGTTGGTTGCAGCTTAAACGAAAATGGCCGTTGCAATTACGAATGCACTACAAATGGAAAATACAAGAAAACGAGCGCGCAACTCAAAAAGGGCAATTCGCTGCTGCCGGCTATTTCTGATAAGAACGGTATCATTGCGAAAGACAGTGTACAAGTTCGATCGGCGCCACATCGATTGGCCCCTGCAACGCTGATTATAGCGAAAAATGAACGCGTTCAGATTACTGATGAATTCAATGGCTATTATTTAATTGAACTAAACAATAAAAAAAAGGAGTTCCTTTGGGTTTATAAAAAGAATATTCAAGTCTTACAATAATCAATGAAATCACTTATCCTTTCGCTGCTCCGTTATATTTCGCTCCCCTTCGCATTGCTGTATGGCATCGTGGTAGCTATCCGAAATTATTTTTATGATAGCGGTATATTCTCCTCCATCGAGTTTTCATTACCTGTCATCTGTGTTGGAAATATCACAGTAGGTGGCACTGGCAAAAGCCCGCATATCGAATATCTTATCGAATTACTCAAACCTGCCTATCAGGTAGCCACCTTAAGCCGGGGATATAAACGCTACTCAAGAGGATTCAAGATTGCCGATGCTAGCAGCAATGCGCGCGATATTGGTGATGAACCTTTTCAATTCAAAGCAAAGTATCCTTCGGTAGAAGTGTGTGTGGCTGAAGAACGCATGACAGCGATTCCACAATTACTGCAACAGAAACCGCATATCGATTTAATTCTGCTTGATGATGCGTTTCAACATCGGACAGTAAAGGCAGGAATGAATATCTTACTCACCGATTATCATCGATTGTATACCAGAGATCATATTATGCCATTCGGCTTGCTGCGCGAAAGCAGAAAAGCAGCAAAGCGAGCGCAGATCATTGTGGTATCTAAATGCCCACACGATTTAACGATCGAGCAAAAAGCAACATTGATCGATGATATAAAACCGAATGCAGCGCAAACGATTTATTTTTCATCAATCGAATACACCAAGCTTTATCCCTTATCGCACACGAGTGTTTCCTATGATGAGAACACAGAAATACTATTGGTTTGCGGCATCGCCAATCCAGCACCACTAATTGAAAAACTAAGCAAGGAGTTTAAAAAAATATATCCGCTTACTTTTAAGGACCATCATTATTTTACATTCGATGATGCGGAAGAAATTAAAGACGCCTTTCACAACATAGCATCTAACAACAAAATGATTATCACTACCGAAAAGGATGCATCAAGACTTATGTTGTTGCAAGAAAAATTATCGGCGTATGAATTACCCATCTATATTCAATCAATTGGTATTGATTTTTTATTTGGCGAAGGGAAGGCATTTAATGAAGAAATCGTCAAATTTATCCATAGTATTATCCCGCCAATCGAACCTGAAATTGATGTAGAAAACGAGGAAGAACAGAACGTATATGACGTTTGATAGTTTAGTTGCTAAACCATCTTAATGAGGTGAATTAAGAATGAATGCGTATCTTCGTTAACGCATCCTTCTCAGGGTGTAAGAAATCAATCAAATATTATGGCGAAAAGCAAAACAAGAAAAAGCGGGAAACCCTTCGCTCTTTCCTTGGCTACAGGAAAATTAGATGTAGCAAAAAATGGAATGGGTTACGTGTCGGTCACAGGTCAACCGGTCGATATTATCATCAAACGAGAACATCTTAAAAGCGCCATGAACGGCGATACAGTTGAAGTTGACATCATCAATTCTCCACGCAGTGGAAAACGACAAGAAGGAATCATCAGTAAAATCATTAAACGAGGACAGACCGAGCTGATTGGCACCATACAGATGAATGCCAACTTTGCTTTTGTGATTCCCGACAATGAAAGTTTTACCAAGGATATTTTTATCAATGAAAAAAATAGCAGAGGACTAAAAGAAGGTGACAGAGTGATCGTTCGAATCACCGATTGGAATGAACGTATGAAGAACCCAACAGGTGAAATCATAGAAAAGCTAGATGCTAGCAAATCGGGTGATATTGCTATGAAGGAATTATTATTACAAGCCGGATTTTCACTCGAATTTCCAGACGAAGTGATGGAGGAAGTCAAGCAAATTCCCACCCTTATAGACGACGAAGAAATTGCGAAACGCAAGGATATCCGAAACATACTTACCATCACCATCGATCCACATGACGCGAAAGATTTTGATGATGCCATTTCGTTCCGTATCCTTAAAAATAAAAACTATGAAATTGGCGTCCATATCGCAGATGTGGCACATTATGTAAAACCTACTACAGCCCTTGACGCCGAAGCCTATAAACGGGCGACATCAGTGTATCTTCCCGACCGAGTGCTGCCGATGTTACCTGAAAAAATATCGAATGAATTATGCTCACTTCGTCCCAATGAAGATAAGCTTACATTTTCAGTCATGTTTCAATTAAATGAAAAAGCGGAAGTGCAAAACTATTGGCTAGGGAAAACAGTGATTCATTCTAATCGACGATTTACCTACGAAGAAGTACAGGAAATCATTGAGGGCAAAGAAGGCGATCATCAGACTGAAATTTTGACCTTACATCGCTTATCGCAACAGATTCGAAAAGAGAAATTTGATAATGGGGCCATTAACTTTTCTTCAGAAGAAGTGCGTTTCAAACTCGACGAGAATGGCGCACCAATCGACATCATTATTAAGGAAAGCAAGGCTTCTCATCAACTAATTGAAGAGCTGATGCTGCTAGCCAATAAGACTGTTTCGGAATATGCCAGTAAAATAAAAAAGAACAAAGCCAGCGTACCATTCCCGTATCGTGTGCATGACACGCCTGATATTGATAAATTAAAATCGTTTGCGGCGTTCGCAGGGAAATTTGGGCACAAATTCGACTTCTCTTCACCTGCTACCATCGCCAGCTCATTTAATAAAATGATAGCCAATGCCAGTCAGCATCCTGAACAGGAGATACTAACTACCTTAGCCATACGTACCATGGCAAAAGCGATTTATACAACCGAAAATATTGGCCACTATGGTTTAGGATTTGAATACTATAGTCACTTCACCTCACCAATACGGCGTTATCCGGATGTATTGTCACATCGTATCTTATTAGGTTGTCTTGAAAATGATATTCAATTCATCAAGAATCTTGAAGAACAATGTGCACATTGCAGCGAACGAGAACGCAAAGCGATGGAAGCCGAGCGCGAGGCAAACAAATACAAACAGGTTGAGTTTATGCAGCAACACGTTGGCGAGGAATTTGATGCTGTTATCAGCGGTGTAGCCGCCTTTGGGTTCTGGGCGCAGACCATCCCACATAAATGTGAAGGCCTTATATCGCTCAATAACTTACTTGATCTAGATGAGTTTAAATTTGTGGAAGAAGAATATGCCTTAGTGGGAAAACGAAGCAGATTAAAATTTCAAATGGGGAATACGGTGAGAATCAAGGTCGCAGCAGCTAATTTATCGAAGAGACAACTCGACTTCGAATTGATGATCAAACGCATATAGTCATTCAACCACCTATAAAAAAAGAGACGGCCTCAATTGGACCGTCTCTTTTTTATACCTTAAAAATATTTATCGTTTAATTAAAGACGTTGCGGCACGCTTACCATTATCATTCATTGTCACGACATAACCGCCGGCAGCTAGATTAGCAATATTTAATGTGATTGAATTTGCACCTTCAGTTGCATTGATCCATTCTTCTTTAACAAGTGTTCCAGTCAATGAATAGACTCTGATTGAAATCTTCGCAGATTTTTCAGCAACATATTCAATGGTTGTTTGATTAGTTGCAGGATTTGGATACAACTTGATTGAATTTACACGCTCAGATGCATCCTGATATCCAGCAGGAGCTGAAGGAGAATAATAAGCAAGGCTCGTTGATCTGAATGTACCACGTCCATGAGTACCCGAGTAAACAACCGTTCCGTTAAATTGTCCACCAGATAGCTCACGATAGACATCCTTTTCAATGATTTCATACGTTGCAACGCGCGGATGCCAAGTAGTTTGATCGGCATTCATCATATTCAATTCAACCCAACTACTACCGCCATTATCTGTACCCCAAACACCTAATTCACTACCAATCATAAATTTAGAAGGGCTGCCGTTTAAGCAAAGTGATGTATACAAAGGCATTTTAGGCAAATTAGCCGTAATATCAGTGAAGGTTGGCGTTGCAGCGCTGATGGCGTCTGTTGCTTTATAGATATAGGATGTATTTGAAAAGTTTCCTAGAGTAACCAACAACACATCGCCTGTAGAATCGCACGATAAGTCAGTCACATAACGTCCGAAACTTCCAATTGAAGTAGTCTGACAAGAACTGTATAACGGATATGTATACGGACCAGCTGATGTACCTACTTTAGGTGGCATGTTAGTGATTGTATCGGTATAACGATAGGTGCTATCCCACAAACTTGGAACCTTAATTCTATATACAGCGCCGCCTTGAGTAGCCGCAAAAACAGTCTTCCCATCTTTAGACATTGTTATAGCGCTAAATCCTACATTACCTGTATTAAACAGTTTAAACCAAACAGGGGTACCTCCACTCAATGCACCTTGTGTAGCCCATACCGAGGTATTACTTCCAAATAGATAGACTGATTTAATTGCTGTACCAACCTTCTTTTCTTTGTAATTTATTGGGGCTACCCATTCAGCGCCATCATCAGGCAACTGATCTTGATCGGTTCCACTGGCTCCATTCGTGTTTAAATCAACATTCTTGTCAAACATTGATTTGAAGGATGCGTTACTCTGAATTCCATTTGCAGAACGTAATAACTGACCTGTAACAATTGACGTAAATACATAATTCGGCAAGTAATCACTCATTGCGCAACGAGTGCCGTCTCCCCCTGTTAGTGCACGAGCGGCCATTGGAGAATTAGAAGAAGTTCCGATTAGGCCAGTTCCATTATCCTGCGTACCATAAACTACATTACCAAGATAATTTGCGCCAATTCCGTAACATTGAGTAACGGCATAATTCTTATTTTTCTCAGCGAAGTCCGGACTAGCTGCAGAACAGTTAAAGGTTCTGTAGAATCCTCCATCACAGGTAACATACATTGTCTCAGGATTGGCGGAGTTAAAAGAAATATAGTGCATATCTGCGTGCACATTGCGACTTGGATTGCCATTATTGGCATACGCAATAGATACCCACCCTGATGACGGCGTATATCGCACTAAATCAAGGCATCCAGCTAGAAACACCATATCCTTATTGGTCGGATGTACACTGATACCCATATCATAAATTCCTTGCGATTGAGCTGGACTTGAAAGAGGGTCAAAGATTGCAGAACCGCCTACAGCAATGGTAGTCCAAGTTGCTCCGCCGTCGATAGATTTATAAATACCCTTCAACGAACTATTGGTTGCTGCAACCGAAGCATAGACATAATTACCGTCGTTTGGTGCTATGGCAAGGTCAATACGCCCTGCTGTGCCTGATGCAGGTAGTCCATTCGTGCCCATTTTGTTGGATGAAAAAGTGGTACCGCCATCATTTGACACATAAAGATTATTCGATGTTGAAGCCACCACTCTATTTCCATCAGCGGAAATCTCCACATCTAAAAAGTGAGTTGTTGTATTCAAGCTAGCCGGCTTTGCCCAAGTTGCACCACCGTCTAACGTAACTTTGAAGCCACCATAGGTTGCCGCAAATAATTTAGTAGGATTGATTGGATCAGCAACTATTTTATTAACATAAGACCAAGCATCTGTTGCCGAATTTGAATTGGATGGCTTCGTAGATGCCAATTGAGTAAACGTAGCACCGCCATCAGTTGATTTGAAAATACCTTCACCCAATTGAAATAATTGGCCAGTAAATGATGAAATACCTGAAAATCCGCCAATACCTTCACCAGTTCCATAATAAATATCTCCATTTGCAGCCTGTGCAATTGAACTAACCGCAATAGCCGATGACGAATCATTTCCACTGCGCTTTGACCACGTATTTCCATTATCTGTTGACATCCAGAAACCGCCGCCAACTGCGCCCATATACAACTTATCAGCGTTATTCTTATCAGAAATCACGACACGGGTACGACCTCCAACATTATCAGGACCTGTTTCACCCCACTTCATATTATCGAAAGCCCTTGACTTCTTAAAAGAAGAATTAAACATAACGTTCGCCTTCTCTCTTGCGGCCTGCACATCCTTATAGTTAATTTCACCGGTAATTTGGTTAGCGGTAATTTTTCTATAGTAAGCTGCAGCGCCTTTATATTCCTGCCCTTCTTCCTTTGCATACTCATTTCTGAATTTTACATAATCAGCGTTGAAGCTGTAATGCCGTGGTACAGAAATGACAGCAGCGGTCACAAGCGAAATGCCAATAGCCGAAAATAATAGTTGAATCCTATTCATAGTAAAGCAATTTTTAATTTAA
>CAIRSV010000065.1 GCA_903881265.1 uncultured Bacteroidota bacterium | reverse complement strand
TGTATAGTCTTTGGTATAGTCAACTCGAGAAAGATATCTATGATGATGAATTCGGTCGCTACCTCAATGCGCTCGATTATCCTAAAATCAGGGTGACACTTCAATTGCTAAAAAACCATCCCGATTTTTCGTTCTTTGATAATATACGTACCACGCAAAAAGAATCTATGAAGGATATCGTGCTAACATCATTTAGCGAAATGTGTAGGATCAGTGATACACTCAAACAAAAAAACTGGTATGCGTTCAAGCATACAACAGCTGAACACTTATCGAAGATACCGGCGTTTTCTGTGCAACAGATGATGATTGGCGGCGGGAAAGGTATTGTCAACGCGGCCTCTGAGCATGCCGGTCCATCTTGGCGCATGATTGTTCATTTTACAAATCCTATCGAAGCCTATGGCATTTATCCCGGTGGCGAAAGCGGCAATGTCGGCAGTCCTTATTATATCAATATGCTGGGCGATTGGGCCAAAGGAAGGTATTATCGTTTACATTTTGCTCACGCACCAAATGACATACAATGAAAAAACTAATCATCACCGCAGTGCTAATTGCCATAATCAATTCTATTCTTGAATGTTGGCTACCGTGGTGGATACTGGCCGTGGTGAGTTTGTCTGTTTGTATGATCGCGCGATTGAATTATAAACAAAGTTTTATCGCTGGCTTTTTAGGAATAATGTTCAGTTGGTTGATTATGATTATGCTAAAGGATATTCCCAATCATCATCTACTATCTTCAAAAATGGCCAACTTGTTTCCGTTGGGTGGCAACTACCTTTTATTTATCCTATTTAATGTCTTCATCGGAAGCTTGATTGGCGGTTTAAGCGGACTTTGCGGTGGTATGTTAGCAAGAAATAAAATAAACAAGTAAGAGTCACAACGTGCAGCATTAGATATTGTGATTCTACTTTTTTAGCAGGGTGCGAGATGCAGATGCTTGTCGAGACAGTGTGAGGAATAAAAGTACCAGCGATTTACAACAATTATTTGGTAGTGATAGTCTTATATTTGTATTGAAAATTACAACCTATGAATTGGCAAGCCAAACTGATTACGCATCGGGGTGATGCCCGTATTGCAATTTATTTTGAACCTACACCCGAACGAATTACTCGCATCAAACAGCTAGAAGGAATTCGATGGAGTGCAAGTAAAGGCTATTGGCATCTACCGGATACGGCAGCCTACCGCGAACGTTTTAAACTACCGCCCAAAATCGTTTTACACGAAGCACATGCAGCCAAAATCGAGGAATTCAGACAATGGCTATCATCGCGACGATACAGTGAAAACACAGTGAAGACCTATACAGAAGCTTTAAGGGCATTTCTGTTGTTTTATAACAATACACCAGTGGCCGACATTAGCGACCGCGATATTATCATCTTTAATAATGATGTGATTATCAAAAATAATTTTTCATCCTCGTATCAAAATCAAATTGTGAATGCGGTGAAGCTTTTTTTCAGAACGATAGACAATAAGAAACTTGATCCCGAAATCATACATCGTCCGAAACGCGAGAAGGTATTGCCCAATGTCCTGAGCAAAGAAGAAGTGAAACAGATATTGGAGGCGCATAGCAATATCAAACACAGGGCGATGCTTTCGCTGATTTATAGTTGTGGATTGCGGTGTGGCGAATTATTGGCACTCAAACCTGAACATATTGACAGCAAACGAGGGATAGTACTCAT
>CAIRSV010000064.1 GCA_903881265.1 uncultured Bacteroidota bacterium | reverse complement strand
GTCAAGGTCTTCGCGCTGATGGGCCTTCTCGCGGCGATTTCGGCCATCGTGTCATCCGCGCGCCTCGACGCCGCCACAGTGTCGCTGGGTGATCTCAACGAGCTCTATGTCATCGCCGCCGCCGTCATCATGCAATTTTACGCCATCATTGGTAAGTTATCAGGGTATAATTTATTTTCTAATTTATGTTTCACCGCTTTGAAAGCATTTATTGATTTTGTGATATCTTCTTCTGTATGTACGGCGGTTGGTATCAGTCGAAGTATAATATGGCCTTTAGGAATAACTGGATACACAACAATCGAACAAAAAATATCATAGTTCTCGCGTAGGTCAATGATAAGTTGAGCCGCTTCATTGACGCCACCGTGCATATAGACAGGCGTTACAGGCGTGTCAGTTTTTCCAATATCAAATCCGTTTTCTGTCAGTTGCTTTTGAAGTGAACGTACGTTCGTCCAGAGTTTCTCTCTTAGCTCGGGTGAATTTTTTAATAATTCCAATCGTTTTAGATTGCCCACGACCAATGGCATCGGCAAGGCCTTTGCAAATATCTGTGAACGTAAATTGTATCTGAAGTAATTGATAATTTCTTTTTCGCCTGCGACAAATCCACCGATGCTTGCCATACTTTTTGCAAAAGTCGAAAAGTAGACATCAATTTGATCTTGACAATCCTGAAGTTCACCAACACCTGCTCCGGTAGCACCCATCGTGCCAAATCCATGTGCATCATCCACCAATAACCTGAAATTATATGTTGATTTAAATGCGCAGATTTCTTTTAATTTGCCCTGATCTCCAGCCATACCAAAGACACCTTCGGTTATCACTAAGATACCGCCACCAGTTTCTTCGATCATCTTCGTTGCACGAACCATTTGCTTTTCAAAATCTTCAAGGTCATTATGTTTAAACACATATCGGTGGGCAGGTGCCATCCGCAATCCGTCTAGTATACAGGCATGACTTTCGGCATCATACACCACCACATCACGTCGACTGCATAATGAATCAACGATAGAGGCCATTCCTTGGTAACCGAAATTCAATAAAAACGCATCTTCTTTTCCTACAAAGGCGGCCAATTCATTTTCAAGTTGTTCGTGTAACACCGAATTGCCACTCATCATACGAGCACCCATCGGTAACGCCAAACCATATTTTGCAGCAGCATCAGCATCAGCCTTGCGTACTTCAGGATGATTGGCTAAACCTAAATAATTATTCAAGCTCCAAATCACACGTTCCTTGCCCTGAAATATCATTCTGTTACTGATGTCTCCTTCTAATCTTGGAAAGGCAAAATAGCCGTGTGCCTTGTCTTGATATTGCCCTAACGAGCCCTTGTTTTTCGAAAATTTTTCAAATAAATCTGCCATACAATGTTATTAAATTGTTCGCGCAAAAATAATCAAAAAAGAATAGCATCTGAGTTTAATAATCCCCATTTTTGCAAATCAATCCCCAATACAATATAGATGAAGTATTTCCTTGCCCTATTCATGTTGATTTCGCTGCACAGCGTTGGTCAGAATAAAAATAAATCATTAAAGCGTCCTAAGCTGATGGTTGGACTTGTCATCGATCAGATGCGATACGATTTTCTCTACCGTTATTACGACCGATATCAGGATGGCGGTTTTAAACGACTTCTCAATGATGGGAACTCGTGTGAGAATATGTTGATCAATTATCTCCCTTCGTATACCGCCCCAGGTCATACTTGTATTTATACAGGCAGTGTGCCATCTATTCATGGTATTGCTAGCAATGATTGGATCGATCAAGTATCTGGTAATACAGTGTATTGTACCGACGATGCGACAGTGAAAGCTGTTGGTGGTACACAGCGCTCCGGTAAGATGAGCCCGCGTAATTTATACGCTAGTACCATCACTGACGAATTAAGATTAGCCACAAATTTCAAATCTAAAACAATTGCTGTGTCTGTCAAGGATAGAGCCTCGATACTGCCCGGTGGACATACCGCCAACGGCGCGTATTGGATGGATGATAGCAATGGTGTTTTTATGACGAGTACCTATTATATGAATGAATTGCCCTCTTGGGTGACTGCCTTTAATGCTAAAAAAAATAGTCTGCGATATATGAATCAAGATTGGAAGACCATGTATCCGCTTGCTAGCTATCTGCAAAGCGCTGCCGATGAGAATGCATATGAAGGTAAATTTACTGGTGAAACCACAACCACCTTCCCGCACCTAACGTCAAAAATGCGATTGAGCGATATTAAAAAAACACCCTTCGGCAATAGCATCGTGTTTGATTTTGCGAAAGAAGCTATTGTGGAAGAGAAACTCGGGCAAGGCAGTGTCACCGACTTCCTCTCTATTTCTTGCTCATCCACCGATTATGTTGGTCACCAATTTGGACCTAATTCAATTGAGATTGAGGATACCTATGTCAGACTCGATAAGGATATTGCCGATTTTCTAAACTATCTGGATGAGAAACTAGGCGAAGGCAATTATACCTTATTTCTTACCGCCGACCATGGTGCGGCGCATAATCCTCAATATCTGAGGGATCATAAAGTGCCTGCAGGATTTTTCTATGATGGTACGTTGAAAGATGAATTGAACGCACATTTAGGGAAGAAGTTTAACACCGATAAGTTGTTGGTGAAACAAATAGGGGAGAATTTTATTTGGATTAATCATAACGCCGCGGATAGTCTCAAACTCGATGAAGCTCTTATTAAAAAGGAAATTCTTCAACGTCTGAAGTCGCATACTGAAATTCAATATGCCGTAGATATGGAAACGATTCAATCTGCTGCATTGCCTTCGGCCCTCAAAGAAATGGCCATCAACGGCTATAATGCAAAAAGGAGTGGCGAAATTTTACTGCTGCTTCAACCTGCTTGGTTTGATGCCTATGCCACCACGGGCACCACTCACGGCACTTGGAATCCTTACGATACGCATATCCCTATGCTTTGGTATGGAAGCGGTATTAAAAACGGAACAACCACGCGCACTGTTCATATGACTGATATCGCGGCCACGATTGCGACCTTGTTACATATTCAAATGCCTAATGGCTGTATTGGTGAATGTATCAGTGAGGTGATTAAATAAGATGTTCGACTAAAATTAATTCCTTCAAGCCTTATTGCCGGGTGTAAGATTTTTAGCCACAGATTCCCAGATTGTAAAAATTAATCGATTGTATCAATCTGTGAATTTGTGGCATTAGCGGTAGTTTATAGCTAAGCGTTTGTTCGGGCAATTCATTCAACCTAATTCCTTCAAGCCTTATTGCCGGGTATAAGATTTTTAGC
>CAIRSV010000063.1 GCA_903881265.1 uncultured Bacteroidota bacterium | reverse complement strand
GGTTTATTATTATCCTAGAATTACCGGTTTGAAAGGATTGCACGAGTCATTGCCTTATATCATTTCATCTCGACGAAGCAAAAAGCTGCTAACGAATTTGTGTTTGGATGATGCTCCTATTTTGTTTGATGGCATTCATACCACATATTATGCCACTGACGTGGCGTTAACGGGTCGAACTAAAATAGTACGGGCCCATAATATTGAATCGGATTACTACGCCAAACTTGCCGAAAATACAAGTAGTGCACTGAGGAAGATTTACTATGCCTTTGAAGCAAATCGATTACGTATGTACGAACGAAGGTTAACGATCTTCGATCATATGCTTAGTATTTCAGAAAAAGACCATAAGTTCAATCAACAGATGTATCCGTCGGTTCAACATCATTTGGTTCCAGCTTTTCATTCAAATAATCATGTAGAGAGCCGAATCGGTAGCGGCACATATTGTTTATATCACGGAAATTTGTCGGTTGCTGAAAATATACGATCGGCTCAATACCTTGCGGCAGAAATATTCAGTCAGCTCGATATTTCTTTGGTCATAGCCGGAAAAGATCCTAGCGCCGCTGTATTGGCTCTGCAAAATGAACAGATAAAGGTTATCGCGAATCCTGATGAAAATACATTGCAACAATTAATTCAGGATGCGCATATTCATGTGCTTCCGAGTTTTCAGCAAACGGGACTAAAATTAAAATTACTTAATGCGCTTTTTAATGGAAGGCATTGTATTGTGAATGATGCAGAAATTGAAACCCGACTAGCCGAAACGGTGTCTTTTGCAGCAGATAACAATACGTTTATAGCGCGCATCAACGAGCTGATGGAGCGGCCGTTTACAGAGGACGATATCGCACATCGTAAAAAAGCGCTGACTTTTTATACGAACAAATTTCATGCGTCAGTGATAGGCGGCCTTCTGTAAAATTGGCCTATCAGATTTTTCAATAGGATCGCCATTCGTTTCGGTTTGTATAGCTTGAATTTCTTTCTTATGTTTGTGCCCTTAACACGATATACATATGAATTTCCAACTTTCCGAAGAACAATTAATGATACAACAGGCAGCTCGCGATTTTGCGCAAAATGAGTTATTGCCAGGTGTTATCGAACGAGATGAACTACAGAAATTTCCTGCGGAGCAGATTAAGAAGATGGGAGAATTGGGTTTCATGGGTCTGATGGTTGATCCAGCATACGGCGGAGCTGGAATGGATACGATTTCATATGTCTTAGCGATGGAAGAAATTTCCAAGGTAGATGCATCGGCTTCGGTTTGTATGAGTGTGAACAATTCGCTTGTTTGCTGGGGACTGGAAACCTTCGGATCTGAAGAGCAAAAACAAAAGTATCTCGTGCCGTTAGCAACCGGCGAAGTGATTGGAGCTTTCTTGTTAAGTGAACCTGAAGCGGGTAGTGATGCAACATCACAGCGAACTACTGCCATCGATGAAGGTGATCATTACCTGTTGAACGGAACTAAAAACTGGATTACGAATGGTAATTCTGCTTCGCACTATTTGGTAATAGCGCAAACGGATGTTGAGAAAAAGCATAAAGGAATCAATGCATTTATAGTTGAAAAGGCATGGGCTGGCGTAACAGTCGGAGGTAAGGAAAATAAGATGGGTATTCGAGGAAGCGATACACACTCTATCATGTTTCAAGATGTGAAAGTGCCAAAAGAAAATAGAATAGGCGAGGATGGTTTTGGATTTACGTTTGCGATGAAAGTATTAAGCGGCGGCCGTATCGGTATCGCAGCCCAGGCCTTGGGCATTGCGAGTGGTGCATACGAACTAGCAGTGAAATATGCCAAAGAACGTAAGGCATTCGGAACTGAAATCATGAATCATCAGGCGATACAGTTTAAGTTGGCTGATATGGCGACACAAATAGAAGGCGCTCGTTTACTTTGTTTTAAGGCCGCTTGGTTGAAAGATCAACACCTAAATTATGATATGGCTTCTGCGATGGCAAAATTATACGCATCAGAAATTGCGCAAAGCGTTACTACCGAAGCGGTGCAGGTGCACGGAGGCTATGGGTATGTTAAAGAATTCCACGTAGAGCGTTTGATGCGTGATGCAAAAATTACACAGATATATGAAGGAACTTCTGAAGTGCAGCGCATTGTCATTAGTCGCGGTGTATTGAAAGGATAAGCTCCTCTCTATTATGTATTGTAAGTAAATGGTCTTCGAGATTAATCGAAAGACTTTTTCAATCATTGGTTCTTAATCCGTTTATTCTATGGGTTAGTGCTGCATTATTAGGCTTTTTAGCAGACTGGCTAATTTGTGTAACAATAAGAATGTAAGCATTTGATTTATTTTGATTCAGATGAATCCGGCTATTGGTAAAGTGTAGTGTGCAATTCAAAAATGAGTTGAGAAAGATGACGCTTACTGTGTGCATTGTTTGTTGTGATGCTGCAAAATAGTTTTGAACGCATCAAGTATTATCGCGGTAATAAAAACTCCGGTAATGAATCAAATCAATACCGGAGTTCGTAATTTTTTATTCAGTCTTAAATGGCTAGTACCCGAAAATATCTTTCAAGCTTAATTTTGTAACGGGGCCGAATTTATTTAGTTCGGTCCAATTCATTTTTGCATCATTGCCAACTATGGCAAGCACATAAGATTTCTTCGCAATATCTTGTGTATATAAATTGGCAATATCATCGAATGTTAATTTGTCGGTGGCGTTGTAAATTTTTTCATTGATATCATAATTGATACCTTTTTTCTGTGCATTCAAAAATAGCTTTTCTGATTTAGGTAAATTGGTCAGTAATTCCTGCATGCCATTTACGGCATCCTTCATTTTGTCGGCTTGACAACCCACATAGGCATTCACAAAAAATGGTTCGTCTTTTTTGGTGGGTGTTCCATAGGCTGCATAGGTCGAATATGCAAGTGCTTTTGATTCACGGATTTCCTGAAATACAATGCCGCTCATATTACCTCCAAAATACTCATTAAAGATTTTGATGACAGGTGATTTTTCAGGTGAATACGTTTCGCCGTTTCTAAACCATTGTATTTCTGCTTGCACCATGTCATAATCCGTGAACAAAACCTGATTGCTGTTTTGTGACGTAAAGGTGAAAGGCTTACTTGCCGGAACAGTCATAAATGTTGTTGGCAGTTTGTGGAATGTAGACAATTTAGTGCTAACATCAGCAGCATTAGCAGGTCCATAATACAATACCTTATGCTTGTAAGAAGTAAGCGTATGTAAAATAGTTACGAGTTCTTCAGCTGTTATCTGATCTAGCTGTTCATTGCTCAACTCATTGTTGAATGGGTTCCGTGAACCATATTTGGCATAATTGATTAAACCGCTGCGGATTAGATTTTTGTTCAGTTTGTTGTCGCTTCTTTTTTTCTTAATGCCATCGATCATATTTTTTAGTGCATCTTGGTCGGGTTTACAATGGCTAAGAAGATGCTCAAATAGTTCAACACCATTGTCGTAATTAT
>CAIRSV010000062.1 GCA_903881265.1 uncultured Bacteroidota bacterium | reverse complement strand
TCGATGTTGATGCCAAGCCAGTATTTTTTTCCTGCGTCAAAATGAATGTCATTAAGTACAAATAATTTATTGAAATACCGAAAGCTGATCGAATGATTGCCGATATTCGATTGAAAGGAATACGCAGTTGAATTGAGATCACATAGATACACGGGTTGCCCATCTAGTAAAATATACTTAGGACAATAAAGAATATTTTTATGTGTTACGGCGACTGCAAATTCTGGTATGTTAGATTGTATATCCTTGCTGATGATTGCCATTTGCTTCCGCGGATAACGAAGTTCATAATAGTCATTTTTCTGTAAGTTATACATTGCAAGATGTTTCTTGCTGATGATGTAGTTTCTGAAAAGACTAGGGATGCTTAATGAAATATTGTCAATACTCCCTTGTTCGTGGATATCAATCAAATCCTTGTATTGATCAGGAATCAAAATTTGTGGTGTCGTCAAGCGTTCTTCAAACTGCTTGTTAGCGGCAAATGCGGCTATGTTCACGTTCGACAAGGGTTTGTTTTTGTAATCCGTGGCTGTGATGGTAATAGGTAATTTTTGTCCAGGATACGCTTGTGCAGGAATTGTAGAAGTTAATTTGATCTGATGTACGTTGGGCACATAGGTAATTTTATAAAAATTATTTTCAATGCTATTATTGAGGTTGGTTGTAAACAAGATGGTATATGCGTCTTTACTCTCATCCTTCATGCTAAAATCGAGTCGGCTACTTTTGGCAGCCTTAATTAGTTTATTGCCTTTTAGGATTCTGTAATAGACTGCTTCGTCAAATGGGAAGTTGAAGGAGATGCGTATACTATCTGCTGAACGTTTGCCGCTGATATGTGTAATGTCTAGTTTGTTGAATCGTATGTCAACATTCGTTGAAAAAGAGTCTTTATCAATAAAAATTACGCGGGTGGTGTACGGAGAAAGTTTGAAGGAATAGGGCGTGCTTATTTTTTTACTGAACAAGGTGTCATTATTACTTACTGAAATAACAGTATAGGGTCTTTCAACATCCTTGAGATTATATAGGCAACGAATATGCATAGAGTCTTCGCGCTGATAGACTAACTCTTTTTCTTTTTCTGTTTGTTTGGTAAACTGCTTTACGAATACTTTACGCTCAAACGTATTGGGATCGGTAAAACTTACTTCTAGATTATAGTTCGCATTGATATTCGGTAAGATAGACGATGGAATTTTTAGTTCCATGAAATTTTCATACGGGTAAACCGTATCCTTTTCATACCAGTTTAATCGTTTAGCTTCTGTGAGTGTCAAGCTATCTGACAGAAAATCAGTCACCTGATTGATGCTGAGTTTATAATGGATTTGAGTGCCTTGAATCGGGAATTGATTCGCATCGGTAGCCACGGCATAAAATGTAATGTCTTCGCCAGCATAATATAGCTCACTTAACATTGTGACATCATATCTGCTTGTAGAAAGCACATAATCCTCAAGATAAAAATGACCAGTATGAAAGAACGGAATGGAACGCTTTTTGTATTGCAGACTAAGGTTGAAGGTGCGATCTATTTTCAATGAATCAGGAATCTGCCATTTAAAAAGATAGGCTCCCGGTGTTGAACGTTTTAATTTTTTTGTGAATGAAAAATTCTGCATCGGTTCTGTAATGGTCAATCGTGTTTTTCTTCTGATAGGTCTGCCGTTTTTAGGATCCATCAGAAACGCTTTCAGTTTAAGCGTATCGCCAGGTTTGTATAATGGCTTATCGGTTATGATATAACCTTCTGATATGCCGCTAGTTTGTGGGGTAGTGCTTGACTCGGGTGTAGGCCTGTATCCTTCATTGAAATTATAGTGCATCAAGGTATATTCGTTCCCTAGCGTTATGGCGATAAATACTTGATTGTTGCGCAATCGATCCTTATTGATTTTTGATTGATCGAAACTATAGCCACCATAGCCTTCATTGAACACAACTGCTACGCCATCGATTTCCACGTTGGCTTGTTCGATGTTCGCCTTGTTTTTTTTATCATTGATAAACAAAATCACATCATGGTCAATCACTTTCGACTTGACTTGGAATGACGATTTGTATACATACCTGTAATTGATCATTTCTCGCACAATTGAAGTGACAATAAAATTGCCATTCGGAAGCGTGTCATCTTTGTATGTTTTAACAGGATAGGTTTTATACAGATGCGTGAACAAGAAGGACGTATCCTCGATGGTATTTTTCTTGATAAGATACGTAGTTTGTTCCTTGTCTAAGGTATAGACATACACCATCGTGTCTTGCGAAATAAAATCAGTCAATTTCTGCCCAGAGGCATTGCTGCAGCTCAATAATACAATAAGGAGCAGGAGGTAATGGGTTACTTTCATATCACTTCGACGTTGATTTTTATGAGAAAACAAAACTAACTTAAAGGTAACGTAAAAATGCTGCAGGAAATTTGAAGACTACGTTAATTCTCTACACAAAGGGTGTATGACTTTGTATGAATAGGACTTCATATAGTTAATCAAAAATTTGATTCGGTTAGTAAAATCAAGGCAATAACCATTATTTTTACCTTTGACTTTAAGTAACACGTTAAATAATCTATGTGATATGGGTAAAAATAGTAGACAGAAAATGCAAACTACAACGGAGCTTAGCTCAAAACGGGTAGAGACAAAGCAAGCACCTAAACAAACTACGCCGGTGTCTTCAACACCCAGTGCAATGACGCGTTGGTTTCTTCCTTTGTTGCTTATGGTTGTGACCGTGCTGATTTATAGCAATACCTTCAATCACCGTTTTGTGTTGGATGATCATGGTATTATCAAGAACAATAAAATTACCAAAGCGCCCGTAAGCTGGGCAAATACCAAAACTATTTTCAGTACCCCACTTCGTAAAGGTGATTTCTCTGATTTGGAAAATTCCCTCTATCGTCCGGCTGTCAAGATGTTGTTCAATATCGAATGGAATGTGTTTGATGGGGATCCGCATAAGTTTCATATTATGAATGTGCTGTTGTATGCGCTGACGGGCGTGTTTATCTTTTTTATTTTTTATGATATAGGGAAGAAAAAATGGGTAGTGCCATTTCTCATTACCTTATTATTTATGACACATCCTATTCATACAGAGGTCGTGTCGAATGTAAAAAGTGCTGATGAGATATTGAGTTTACTTGGCATCCTTATGGCGCTGCGTTGCGTGCAGCTTTATCTGCGAAATGACAAAGTAGTCTATCTATTGTTAGCAGTAGCAGCTTATTTGCTTGGTTCATTTTCTAAAGAGTCAACGGTGGTGGCAGTGGCTATCTTTCCTTTGTTTATCTATTTATTTACGCAAGCTGATATCAAGAAGAATACGATAATTTCATCCATTATGTTGGCTTGTACCTTGTTCTTTTTAGTTTGTCGCCATTATGCATTAAGTGGTTATCCGCCAGAAGTGCCTGTGAATGCCTTGGATAATTATATGGTGCTATGCAAAGATCCTGCCTATGCAGGTACCACACAATTTGCATCTGCTGTCAATACGATTGGGTTGTATATGAAAACATTTTTTTATCCGCATCCACTATCGTGCGATTATTCGTATTCTTCATTGATGCCTGTAGGCTTTGCCGATCCGGGCTTTTTGGTGTCTTTTATTACACTGCTGGGATTATTTGCATTTGCTATTTGGAAGTTATTTCCATTCGGAGAAAAGGGAAAAAATACGCATGCAATTAGTTTCGGAATCTTATGGTTTTTCATTGCGATGTCTATTACGTCGAATGTCTTTTTCTTGATTGGTACATCCTTTGGCGAACGTTTGTTTTTTGCGCCATCACTCGGGTTAATCATGGCCATCGTATATGCTCTTTCGCATTATTTGCAGAAAGGGGAAGAAGGACGTTTTTTCAAAACTATGTCTGCATCACCGATACTATTCGGATTAGTTTTTGTTGTAGCAGGTTTGTATAGTTTTAAAACCTATGATCGTAACGAAGATTGGAAAACAGATTTTGGTTTATTCTCACGTGATGTGCAATATTATCCTAATGCCACGCATCTATTGTTTTATATGGGAAATCATTTATCAGGAAGTGAGTTTGCCGAAAACTTAGAGTATGATATCAAGGAAAATCAGTTGAATATTGATTTGAAAGATTCAATTTATAAAGCCAACCTGCATTCAATTGATGTTTTCCAACGAGCACTCGGTATCTATCCAGCATTGCCTAGCGATGGGTATAATCAATTAGGGAAAGCGTATTTTAATATTGGAAAAATCGACAGCGCGTATAAATATTATATGAAGGCCTTTAATGAAGATAGCACGAATCCGATTTTCACCAATAATCTCGGGACAGCTTTTTATAATGCATCGATTCCATTGACAAATCAGGGTATGACGTTTCAACAAATGGGTATGATGGATAGCGCGAATTATTATTTGATGGCGGGTACCAATAAACTGATGTCGGCCCTGCCATTCTTCTTAAAAGCCCATCAAGGTGATACAACCGAATCTGATTTTATGAATAATATTGGTTGTATTTATGGTGCTACCCAACGTCCTGATTCTGCGATCTATTGGTTTAAGAAAGCCTCTGATGCAGATCCTATGGATTTGACGTCAGTGCAGTTTTTAGATATCACGTACAGGGCTATTGGAAAGTTGGAGGAAGCTGATTTTTATAAGAAAAAAATAACGGAAGTAAAAACCTTGCGTGCGCAGCAATTGCAATAGATTATATCCAACGGGTATGCAGTAATTCAGATGAAGTCATCTTGCAATAACGTCGATTGGTATTAATTCCAAACCAAGGCAGCGGCGCCTAGAATGGCCACATCACTTTCTTTTAACTCGGAAGGTAGTAACTTGATTTTGTTTTTATAAATAATCAACAGATTATCTTCGAGGTATTTTTTTGTTGGTTCAAAAATATAACGCCCTGCTTGTGCTAGTCCGCCAAAGAGTATGATGGCTTCTGGACTTGTAATCGCCACTGCATCTGCCAAACTTTGACCTAAAATTTTTCCAGTAAAATCGAAAATATCGAGCGCGAGTTTGTCCTGCTGAACCGCAGCCTCATAAATATGTTTAGCACTCAAGTCAGTGATATGCCGCAGTATACTTTCGTCTGTGCTGTTTTTCATGAATTCGTGAGCGGTGCGCACGATGCTTGTTGCCGATGTGTAGGTTTCCAAGCAGCCCTTGCGTCCACAACCACATAATCGTCCATCGCGAACGGCAATAGTATGACCAAGTTCACCACCAAATCCATCATGGCCATAGATCATTTTTCCGTTGGCTACAAAGCCGCTACCAACGCCTGTGCCAAGCGTCACCATAATAAAATCGTTCATGCCTTTCGCTGCACCATACATCATTTCGCCGATAGCAGCTGCATTCGCATCATTGGTGACGAGCGATACTAACTTGAATTTTTCATTGAAGAGTTTTGCCAATGGAATAATGCCTTTCCACATCAGATTCGGCGCAAACTCGATACTGCCGTTATAATAATTTCCATTCGGCGCACCGATACCAATACCTTTAAAATGTTCGATGCCGAGACGATCAATTTCGGGTGAGAGTTTGATATAAATTGCTTCAATAAAATCGTTGATATCCAAAAAATCTTTTGTCGAAATAGAAGCTTCGAAAACGATCACACCTTGCTTGTCGACAATGCCCATCACAGAATTGGTGCCACCAATGTCTATACCGATACTATATTGCATATGTAGCTTTTATGAATGAGAGGAACTTGCATTCGCATCATAATCGATGCCTTGTTTGCGCAATATATTTTTTACGGCAAAGGCAAAGAGCGCAAGATAGATAAAGCAAACGACGGTGATCCAATAGGATGTATGAATTCCGAAACCCACTTGCGTATTGCCACTTTGTAACAAGTCGGCAAGTTTTCCTTGTATCGGTGGAATGATACCGCCACCTAATATCATCATAATCAAGAACCCTGATCCTTGCATCGTGTATTTGCCTAAGCCTGCTGTTGCCAATGAAAAGATACAAGGCCACATAACGCTGCAGAATAATCCACCACTTAGAAAGGCATAGGTAGCTATTTTACCTTCTGAAAAAATACCAACAAGCATTGCTAAGGCGCCCAATGAACTGAACATTAATAAGGTTAGTGCCGGCTTGTCTTGTGTAGCATAAAAAGCGAGTATCAAAATCACCACACAAATCACATACCAATAAAGCGGACTCATATCGCTTTGTGCGATTGTATTAATAGCAATCACCACGCCAAATGCAATCAATGGAATGATGAATAATAAAATATTCTTCATGGTCTTTTCTGGTCTGAATACATTGATAGCGCCTGCCCATCGTCCTATCATCAGACTACCCCAATACATCGAAACATAGGGCGCTGCCTGCGAAGCTTCGAACCCTCCAAATTGCGGTTGTTTTAATAATTCACTTAAGTTACTTCCTATGGCTACTTCAACGCCTACATAGACAAAGATGGCAAGCATACCCAAGACCAATTGAGGATATTTCATGGCACCCCAACCGTCATTATTTTTTTTAGCACTTGCGTATGAAAAGAAAATTGTACCCAAGACTATTGCCAGTCCAAAAAGCAACCAACGCATACGGGTTACTTCAATTACTTTTTTTGCAATGTCATCAACAGGTACTTGCTTGTAACTCATAAACACTGGTATGAAGGCAATCACCAACATAATGGTCATAAAAAGTAAGGCCATTAAGGCTTTACCGGCTTTCTCAGTTTTTTCTTCGCTTGTGCCGGCAGGTACCTTTTTTGAAAATAAAAACAAGACAGCTGCTCCAAGGAATAAGGCACAAACAAATGCATAGAGTATCGTTACTTTATCCAAACTTAAATTATTCACTTGATCATCGCTTGCTTTTGTGACACCAAATAGAGCGAGGGCTACAACAATTGGTCCTATGAAGGTGCCGAATGAATTAATACTTCCTCCGAGACTGATACGGTTCGAACCTGTTGCCGAATCGCCAAGCGAAATTGCGAATGGGTTAGCAGCAGTTTGTTGCAACGAAAAACCAAGGGCTACGATAAAGAATCCGATGAGCATACCACCAAATGTATTGCCATTCACAGCGATGATCATCGCAATAGCGCCTAACGCCGAAAAGGTAAGTCCGTATACAATACTTCGTTTGTAACCCCACTTAGCAACAAGGTCTTTTCCATTCAATGTGGTGTAGATAAACAAGCCCAATGCACCAAGATAATACGCGCCATAAAAAGCGAAGTCGATTAACTGCGACTGAAATTGATCGAGATGAAAATAGTGTTTGCAAAATGGGATGAAGACACCGTTACCGGCTGCGATGAAGCCCCAAAAGAAAAAGACGGTGACAAGTGTGCTGAGGGCACCATAGTTAGTTGGAATAGGCTCTTTTTGTGGCTCCATGGAGTGTATATTTTTTTAGAAGCTTAAATGTAATAAAAAAATGGAAAGAAGATTTCTATTCGCTTGTTCTTTTATACGATGATATCAACGCGATCTCCTTTTCTGATTTTTCCTTCACGAAGTACACGCGTATATATTCTTGATTCATTTGTAAAAACTTTCTGCGATATGCGGACAAAAAGTTCATTCAGAAATGATTTTTTAATTGTCTTGCAAGGCGCTGCGTAGGAAGTGACTTGCAAGATTACGTCAGTGCCAATTTGTAGTTTTATACCAGGTGCAAGCAAGCCATACTTGTTGAATGAAAGTGTGAGATTTTCACCAGTTGAACCTGCTTCAATTGGATGTCCTTCTTGTTGCAGTTTGTGGATGATGTCTATCGAGAAGAGGCAAACCGCTCGTTCAGGTCCGCCATGATAGCGCCGGTCTTTTTGTTTGTCACCTACAATACCTTCAAATGTAACAATTGCTTCATCTGTTGGAAGTTTAGGTACACCGCCTTTTGAGATATTGATTTGATAGAGATGATTCATAATGAATAATTGCGTTAAAGCATGTTTTATAAGAGCATAATGATCAATCTTTCACGATAATGCGACGACTAACCATGAACCTTGTTCAAAGAACTAGTTATGACCTATATTTAATGTTGATTTTAAATTCACTAGTTCCTTTTTAACGTATGACCAACTCACGATGACTATTACGTTGCTTTTGTATAGTCGTCTTGAGAAATCCTTTTAAACTGATGTCTTCGTCTAGTGAAGCCCAATGAATACCGGTGCCTTCCGCAATGATAGCATAATCTTTCAATTGCTCAAGTGATGCCCCCTTTAAGCTCTCCGTTATATTGATTTCAGAATGAATGACAGTTCCTGTGTTTAAAACAATCAGCATTGTATTGATTTCAGTATGAAAATCAATCGCTACTATTTTCAACTTGGATTCAAAAATTATTGATTCTAAGCTGTCATTTTTATTTTGAAAAGTGTTCATTCCATTTAGTTTTAATTAAAGAAATAGTAGTGTCAATGGCCTCCATGATATCTTTTATTTCGGATTTTGTGAAGTTATGAAAATAAGCCACTTCAATTCGTGGTTCAATCCATATTTTTCCATTGGCCTCAGCTTTTACTACATGAATATGCATTGGCTCTACTCATTCTAACGAATAAAAGTAAAATCTAATTCAATGAATGAATAAGATGGTGGGCATATTGTAAATCTAATTCAGTCAACTAATAATTCGTATTGAAAATTACCTGCTTATTTCATTCTATGCACACGTGTTTCATGACGAACGATTAAAAAAACTTTTCTTTTATTGCGAAAACCCTGTAGTTAGCGGGTTTTATCTCTGCGGAGAGTGAGAGATTCGAACTCTCGATACCCTTTTGGGATATACACACTTTCCAGGCGTGCTCCTTCGGCCACTCGGACAACTCTCCGTTGTAAGTGCCCGCGAAGGTAATTAATTATGTCGAAAAAGTGCGAACGCATTTTCTGTCGTAATGCTTTTTACCTCATCCAATGAAACGCTTTTTACTTCAGCTAGTTTTTGCGCCACAAGATGCAGATAACTGCTTTCATTTCGCTTTCCTCTGTGCGGTGTAGGTGTCAAATAAGGTGCATCCGTTTCAAGTACTAAATGCCTTAGATCGATTCGCTGAATGACTTCTTGCAAGCCTGCATTTTTGTATGTCAGTACACCACCGATACCTAAATAAAAACCCATATCGATTATTTGCATAGCGCTTTCATAGCTTCCACTGAAACAATGAAATACACCCTTGATTCCTTTTGAAACATATTCCTGCACGATGTCGATCGTATCGCGTGTGGCTTCACGTGTATGAATCACAATAGGGATATTGAATTCAAGGGCCCATTCTATTTGTGTGCGAAAGGCTTTCTTTTGATGATCGATAAAGGTCTTATCCCAGTAATAATCAAGACCTATTTCGCCGATGGCACAGAAGCGCCGTTTGTCGAGCCATTCACGCGCAATTCGCAATTCCTCATCAACGTGTTCATTTACTGAACAAGGATGCAGTCCCATCATGGCAAAACAATGCGCCGGAAAATTTCGTTCAACCTCTAGCATGCCGTCTATGGTTGCAGCGTCGCAGTTGGGTAGATACATACGATCGACACCCGATTGAATGGCTCGTTGTATCATATCGTGTCGGTCGTCATTGAATTTTTCATCGTACAGATGCGTATGGGTATCTATCATGTTATTTTTTGTAAGTGAGGTGGATGTGATTTTTGCGCAGAAATTGTTGGCCAATGATATGTGTTATAGTTTCTTCATTTTCCATCCTTGCGCGATACAATGTTCTAGAAATAAAGGCAAGGTATAATGCATTCGATCCCACGCTTTTTCACTGTCGTGAAACACGATGATAGAACCTGCTTTTGTGGCGCTGATAACATTTTGCAAACAATCTTCGGGGCTTAGGTTGATGTCGAAATCACCACTTAATACATCCCACATGATTATTTTTGTTTTAGGGAAGAGGCGATTCACACCCACTGATTGTGCGTACGTTATACGACCATAGGGCGGACGAAATAATCTTGTATTGATATACTTTGAAGCCGCTTTGATATTTTTATAATAATGCACGTTATCCGTTTTCCAACCATTCACATGATTTTGTGTATGATTGCCCACTGAATGTCCTTCATCTAAAATACGTTGATAGATTTCGGGGTAGAGCTGCACATTTTTTCCGATACAAAAAAAGGTAGCTTTCGCTTGATGTTTTTTCAACTCATCTAACACAAAGGGCGTAATGACAGGATGCGGACCATCATCGAACGTGAGATAAATACTATTGGCATGCTCATTGATATGCCATACGCAATTTGCATAGGCAGCCTTCAATAGTCGCGGTGTTTTTACCAAGTAAGTCCTCATCGTATTTCGTGTCGGGTAAAGTTTGATGGGTCAATTGTTCCGAACATCGAAAATACTCTAAAGTTTTGATGGTCAGCGCAACGAGCAGTTAAAATTTGCGAATAGATGAATTGTTGATGTTGCATTTTATACGGCAACATGAATGCCGTTGATGATGTTTAGTGCATAGTTCCATCAGCGATATAATTACTACTGACTCCCTCCTTTCATACGTTTTTATGGTATAGATTTGCCATCCAAACGAAAATGAGTATGAGTAACGAAGTTAGAACCAGATTTGCACCGAGTCCTACAGGAGGCTTGCATTTAG